>NZ_JBHUXV010000005.1:0-173578 GCF_042669125.1 Streptomyces sp. NPDC057253
GTGAACGTACTGCTCTGATCGTCGAGGACCATCATCCCGGGGGAGTCCGCGTCCCGTCCCGCCGCACCTGGCGGGGCGGGACGCGGGCGTTCGCTCAGGTGCCCGGCTTGCGGCCGTACACGAAGACGTCGTCGCCCTTCTTCAGGAGCGACCAGTACTTCTTGGCGTCCTTCGGGGTCATGTTGGTGCAGCCGTGGGAGCCGGGCGGGTTCCACATGCTGAGGTTCACCGAGTGGAAGGCCTGGCCGCCGTCGAAGAACTGGCTGTAGGGCATCGGCACGTTGTAGATCGACGAGACGTGGTTCTTGTCGCGCCAGTAGATCTTCTTCAGGCCGGTGCGGGTCTCGTAGCCGTTGCGGCCGGTGCGGACCGGGACGGGGCCGTAGACGAGCCGGTCGCCGTCCTGGATCCAGCTCAGCTGGAGGGTGAGGTTCACGCAGGCGATGCGGCCCTTGTTCGTCGGGCACTTGCCGTCCCGGTTGGGGTGGTTGCCGACGGCCTTCTGCTTGGTCATCAGGTCCATCACGCCCCAGGTGACGGATCCGGCGTAGCCGATGTTCGGGGTGATGCCGTGCTTCGTCTGGAAGGCCTTGATCGCCTTGCAGTCGGCGGTGGACTGCCTGCCGTCGACCGGTCGGCCGAGGAACTTCTCCACCTGCTTCTGGTACGGGCCCGCCTGCGTGGTGCAGCTCGCCGCCTGCGCGGGCGCGGCGCCCAGCGCGATCGTCAGCGGTGCGACGAGTCCGGTGATCCCGAGTGCGACGGCACCGCGTCTGCGTATGTCCCCCATGGCCTGTCCCCTGTCCCCTGCCCTTGTGTACGTGTGTGCGATCTCTACCAGGTAGACGGGTCCGAGCACCAGCCCGTTGTACGGCCGGGCTGCCTGCGACGAAACGGTGACAAAGCCCGGGATCGGTCAGGCGCCCCGGTCGGGATGGACCGTCGCGTGGAAGCCGGTGTTGACCGCGGTGAGGCCGCCGTCGACGACCAGGGTGGTGCCGGTGATCCAGGCCGCGTCGCGGGAGGCGAGGAAGGCGACGGCGGCGGCGATGTCCTCGGGCGCTCCGACCCGGCCGAGGGGGTACAGGCCTCGCATCTCGGCGAGCTCGTCCTCGCGCCCCTCCCAGGCGGAGGTGCGGACCGTGCCCGGGGCGACCAGGTTGACGCGGACCCCGCGGGCGGCCGCGTGCCCGGCGAGGGTGCGGGTCAGGGAGCCGAGGCCTGCCTTCGCCGCGCTGTAGGCGTGGTTGCCGAAGTCCTGGAGGCCGTTGACGGAACCGATGGTGACGATCGCGCCGCGCCCGGAGGCGACCAGGTGCGGGAGGGCGGCGCGCGAGCAGCGGTAGGGGCCGCCCAGGGTGATGTCGAGGTCCCGGGCCCACTCGTCGTCGGAGTCGTCCTCGAAGAGCGCGGTGTCCGGGGTGCAGCGCGCGGCGCAGTTGACGAGGACGTCGAGCGAGCCGAACGTGTCGACGGCGTGGGCGACGGCCGCCTCGACCGCCGAGCGGTCGGCCACGTCGCACGCCAGGGCCCGTGCGTCCAGGCCCTGTTCCCGCAGTCCGGCGGCCGTCTCCGCCACGACCGTCCCGTCCCGGTCGGTCAGCAGGACCTGTGCGCCCTCCTGGGCCAGCCGACGGGCCGTGGCCGCGCCGATGCCGCGGGCGGCGCCCGTGACGAGAACTCCGTGTCCTTCGAAGCGCTGTGTGTGGGTCATGGGGCGACGGTAGTCCCTCGGTGATCAACTGGGCGGATACCGTTCCTCCATGTCCGCGTTCGTGCAGCAACTCCCCGCGCTCATAGGCGTCGTCATCGGCGCGCTCGGTTCCTATGCGGCGGTCGTGCGCAGCGACCGCGCGCGCTTCCGGCGGGAGCAGGTGGCCCGTTGGGAGGAGCGGCGGCTGGCCGTGTACTCCGACTACGCGCGGACGCTGAAGAAGACGATCACGCTGGCGTGCCGGGTGGCCGCCCACTTCGGCAACGACCCCCATCCGCATCCGCTCTCCCCGCAGGAGGCCGCCCCGCTGCTGGCGGAGTCCACGCTGGCCCGGGATCCGGACGGGGAGGCGCTGCTTCTGCTGGGGAGCCCCGAGGTGGTGGAGAAGGCGCGGGTCTGGGTCATGGTGGTGCTGGAGATGGAGCGGTTCCTGCGCGCCGGGACACGTGATCCGCAGGCTTGGCAAGCGCTGCTGGAGCGCCATCGCAACGGCCGGGACGGCTACTACGCCGCCGTACGCGACGATCTGGCGCTGCCACCGGGCCTTGCGGTGCGGTGGCAGCTGCCGCCCGTGGGGCCCTCCTGATCTAGCGGTAACCCGACACGTCCGCCGGCTTGCCCGCGTCCTGCACCTCGACCAGGTACCGCCAGGCGTCCGGGCGGCTGCCGTCCAGGTCGGTGAAGCCGTAGGTCCGGGCGAGCGAGCCGCTGTCCAGGGACTGGCCGTTCCAGCGGGACACGTCGGGGTCGGCGGCGAGCGCGGCCACGGCGCGGCCCACGTAGCGCGGGGTCTCCGAGATGGCGAAGTGGGGCACCTGGTCGAGGGCGTCGCGCCAGTTCTCCTCCCGCACCCCGAAGTGGTCGAGCATCATCTCGGAGCGCAGCCAGCCCGGGGTGAGCGCGAGGGCGGTGGCGCCGCGCGGACCCAGTTCGTGGCCGAGGGCGAAGGCCATGCGGATGACGGAGGTCTTGGCGAGGTCGTAGAAGAAGGTGTTGCGGTAGTTCTCGCGGTTGTAGGCGTCGGTGCCGTCGGTCATCTCGACGACCAGGCCGCCGGGCCGGCGCAGCAGCAGGGGCAGGGCGTGGTGGCTGGTGATCGCATGGGGGTCGATCGCGAGCCGGAGCAGCCTCAGGCCGTTGTCGAGGTCGTGCTCCCAGAGCGGGCTGTCCCATGCGAAGAGCTTCTCGCCGCCCCAGATGTCGTTGACGAGGACGTCGAGGCGGTCCTGTTCGTCGGCGATGCGGTCGACGAGCGCGCGGACCCGCACCGGGTCCAGGTGGTCGGTGGGGACCGCGATGCCGTGGCCGCCGGCCGCGGTGACGAGGTCGGCGGTGTCCTCGACGGTCTCGGGGCGGTCGTACTCGGAGCGGTGGTTCCTGGTGCTGCGTCCGGTGACGTAGACGGTGGCGCCCGCCGCTCCGAGTTCCACGGCGATCCCGCGCCCGGCTCCCCGGGTCGCTCCGGCGACCAGTGCGACCTTGCCCCGCAACGGCTGTGACATGTCCGACCTCCCGTTGTGCCCGATGTCTCTTCGAGCATGGCGGGGAAGCCGGACAACCTCTGTCGTGATTTACGGGCGGGTCACCCGGTCACCCCGTCACCCGGCCGCGCGGAGTTTCTCGTCCAGGGTGGCCAGATCCGGCAGGAACCAGATGTGGCCGCCCTGGTTCGTCTCGTGGACGAAGTCGCGCAGGGCGGTGCTGTCGTCGGTGTGGCGGGTGACGTCGCCGACGACCGCGAGCCGGACCTGGTAGGTCACGAACTTCTGTATGACCGCGCCGGCGACGCCCGACCGCAGCCGGAAGAAGTCCTCGGCGACCCGTGCCACGGGTACGGCGACCACCTGGGCGTCGCGGCCCATCGCGTCGCCGATCAGGTCGAGGGCGGCCCGCTCGCCGTCCAGCGGCGGTCCGTCGGGGGCGCAGTGCAGGACGTTCACTCCGCTCAGGGGAACGACGTCGTCAGTGGCCACGGTCGATCCACTCCTGCAGGTGCGGGGCCTCGGCGCCGATCGTCGTCGAGTCGCCGTGGCCGGTGAGGACCTTCGTCTCGGGCGGCAGGGCCAGCAGGCGGTCGCGGATCGAGTCGATGATGGTCGGGAAGTGGGAGAAGGAGCGGCCGGTGGCGCCCGGGCCGCCCTGGAAGAGGGTGTCCCCGGTGAAGACGGTGCCGAGGCCGGGGTCGTAGAGGCAGACCGCGCCGGGCGCGTGTCCCGGGGTGTGCAGGACCTGGAGGTCGGCACCCGCGGCCTCGATGACCTGGCCGTCGCGCAGATGGGCGTCGGGGTCGCGGTCGGGGTGGGTCTGCTTCCACAGCGGCAGGTCGTCGGGGTGCAGCCAGATCGTGGCGCCGGTGCGCTCGGCGAGGGCGGGCGCGGCGTCGATGTGGTCGTTGTGGGCGTGGGTGCAGACGATCGCGGTCAGCCTGCGGTCCCCCACGGCCGTGAGGATGGCGTCGGCGTCGTGGGCGGCGTCGATGACGATCACCTCGTGGTCGTCGCCGACGATCCAGACGTTGTTGTCGACGTCCCAGGTGCCGCCGTCCAGGCTGAACTGCCCGGAGGTGACGAGGCGTTCGATGCGGGCGGCCATCAGAGCACCACCACCGAGCGCAGGACGTCGCCGTGGTGCATGCGCTCGAACGCCTTCTCCACCTCGTCGAGTTGGATGGTCTCCGTCACGAACGCCTCCAGGTCCAGGCGGCCTTGCAGATGCAGGTCGATCAGCATGGGGAAGTCACGGGAGGGCAGGCAGTCGCCGTACCAGGAGGACTTGAGCGCGCCGCCGCGCCCGAAGACGTCCAGCAGCGGCAGCTCCAGCTTCATCTCGGGGGTGGGCACGCCGACGAGGACGACGGTGCCGGCGAGGTCGCGGGCGTAGAAGGCCTGCTTGTACGTCTCCGGGCGGCCGACCGCCTCGATGACGACGTCGGCGCCGAAGCCGCCGGTCAGGTCGCGGATCGCCTCGACGGGGTCGCTCTCGCGGGAGTTGACGGTGTGGGTGGCGCCCATGGTGCGGGCCTTCTCCAGCTTCCGGTCGTCGATGTCCACGGCGATGATCCGCGCCGCGCCCGCGAGGTTCGACCCGGCGATCGCCGCGTCGCCGACGCCACCGCAGCCGATGACGGCGACGGTGTCGCCCCGCCCGACGTTGCCCGTGTTGATCGCGGCGCCGATGCCGGCCATCACCCCGCAGCCCAGCAGTCCGGCGACCGCGGCGGAGACCGAGGGGTCGACCTTGGTGCACTGTCCGGCGGCCACCAGGGTCTTCTCGGCGAACGCGCCGATGCCGAGGGCGGGCGAGAGCTCGGTGCCGTCGGTGAGGGTCATCTTCTGCCGGGCGTTGTGGGTGTTGAAGCAGTACCAGGGCCGTCCACGCAGACAGGCCCGGCAATTGCCGCACACGGCACGCCAGTTGAGGATCACGAAGTCGCCGGGCGCGACGTCGGTCACCCCCTCGCCGACCGACTCGACGACGCCGGCCGCCTCATGGCCGAGCAGGAAGGGGAAGTCGTCGTTGATCCCGCCCTGCTTGTAGTGCAGGTCGGTGTGACAGACCCCGCAGGCCTGCACCTGTACGACGGCCTCCCCGGGTCCCGGATCCGGCACCACGATCGTCTCCACCCGCACCGGCTCGTCCTTGCCGGGTGCGATCACTCCGCGTACCTCCTGCGCCATGGCCTGACCCCTTCCGTCGCCCGGTGTACGTCCCTCCGACCCTACGCGTGACTGATCAGTAACGGCACCGATTCCCGCAGGCCGGGGGCTTGGGGCAGGAGGCGAGGCGGTCGGCGGGGACGATCGGTGGACGGGGTCGGGCACCGCTGGAGCACCGAGGTGCGCGCCCAGGAACGGTCAGGGATGGCCGAGCTTCGCGGACACCGCGTCCAGGACCCAGTCCAGGCCGGTCGTGAAGGAGGTCTCGGCGTCCACGTGGGTGCCGTCGTACACGGCCTTGCTCAGCGCCGGGAAGCGGCCTGTGGCCAGCATCTTCGTCAGGTGGGGGCCGGAGGCGCGCTGCCAGTCGCTCTTGGTCAGGCCCGTGGCCCGCTCGGCCCGCAGGTTGGCGATCTCGCGCCTGATCGCGCCGGTGAAGTAGGAACTGACCGTCTCGACAGCGCGCATGACGGTGTCGATGTCGGCGAGTCCGTCGAGGGAGGCCAGGGTGGACTCGGCCACGGCGAGGCCGTTCGGGCCCAGGCTCGGGCGGCCGCCGAGCAGGTCGGCCAGCCATTCGTGACGGAGTGCGGCTCGCCTCGTGCGGTGGGCGAGACCGCTCAGCGCCGCACGCCAGTCGGCGGGCTCCTCCACGGGGAGGATCTCGGCCTGGACCTCGTCCACCATCAGGTCGAACAGCTCTTCCTTGGTGGAGATGAAGCCGTACAGCCGCATCGGGCCGGCGTTCAGCCGGGCGGCGACCTTGCGCAGCGACACCGCCTCCAGGCCGCCCTCGTCGGCGAGCGCCACGGCGGCGGCGACGATCCGCTCCCGGTCGAGCGGCACGGGGCGAGTCGGCGGCTCCGGTCGGTCCCAGACAGTCATGGCCACATCGTACTGTTGCGATACAGCGTAGAGCTTCAATACAGTGTATCGACATGAGACATCGCATCGCCGTGGTCGGGAGCGGTCCCGGCGGCCTCACCTTCGCCCGTGTCCTGCACCGCCACGGTCACTCCGTGGCCCTCTTCGAACGCGACCCCTCCCCCGACGCACGCCCCCCGGGCGGCTCCCTGGACCTGCACGAAGGGATGGGCCAACTCGCCCTGGACAAGGCCGGGTTGCTGGCGGAGTTCCGGCAGCTGTCCCGCCCCGAGGGACAGGCCATGCGCATCCTGGACACCGACGGGACCGTCCTGCGCGACTGGCGGCCCCGTCCGGACGAGCGGGCCCATCCCGAGATCGACCGGCGGCAGCTCCGTGACCTGCTGCTCGGCCCGGTCGAGGTCCAGTGGGGGCGGGCCGTGACAAAGGTGGTGCCGGGGACGGGGGACGGCGTACTCGTCGAGTGCACGGACGGTCGGCAGGACACGTTCGATCTCGTGGTCGGCGCGGACGGCGCCTGGTCCCGGGTCCGCCCGGCCGTCTCACCGGCGACGCCGCACTACACCGGCGTCACGACGGTCGAGACCTCCCTCGACGACATCGACACCCGCCACCCCGACCTCGCCCGGCTGATCGGCGACGGTTCGGTGGCGGTGTACGGCGTGAACCGAAGCCTCACCGCCCAGCGCAACAGCGGCGGCCATGTGAAGGTGTACGCCAAGTTCCGCGCGCCGCTGGACTGGCACGCCCACCTGGACCTGGCCGACGTCGAGGCCGTGCGCGCGAGCCTGCTCGCTCTGTTCGACGGCTGGGCCGCGCCGGTCCTGGACCTCCTCCGCCGCGGCACGGCTTTCGTCCACCGCCCGCTCCACACCCTGCCGGTGTCCCACACCTGGCCCCATGTCCCCGGGGTGACGCTGCTGGGCGACGCCGCCCATCTGATGCCTCCGCTGGGAGCGGGCGCCAACCTCGCGATGCTGGAGGGCGCCGAACTCGCCGAGTCCGTCGCCGCCGCCCCCGAGGACCTGGACGCCGCCGTCCGCGCCTTCGAGGAACGGATGTGGGAGCGGGCCGGCACATGGGCGAAGAGGACCACCGCCGGTCTGGAACGCCTCGTGAGCCAGGACCCCGCCGAGGCCCTCGCCCTCTTCGACCGACTCCAGCCCTCCTGACCGCCGGCACGAGAACACCCGCAACGGCGGCCGAAGGGCGGCCGGCCCAACGGCAGCCGAAGGGAACCCGGCCCGCCGACGTAGCCTTGAGGCCTTGGCCGCCGAGCCTCAAGGAGCGCCGTGAGCACCACCGAGACCACGCCCGGCCCACCCACCTGGCGCCTGCTCCTCGGCTACGTACGACCGCACCGCTGGACCCTGCTGGCCGGTGCCGCGCTCTCGCTTCTGACGGGGGTCACCGGTCTCCTGCTGCCCCTGGTGGCACGGGAGTTGATCGAGGACCTCTCCCACGACCGCACGATCACCTGGGCGTTGCTCGCCATGAGCGGGCTGGTGATCGCCAACGCGGCGGTCGGCGGGCTGGGTTCGTACGTGCTGCGGCGCACCGCGGAGTCCGTGGTCCTCGGCGCGCGGCGCGCCCTGTCGTCGTATCTGCTGCGGCTGCGCATCACCGCCGTGGACCGCACCGAACCCGGCGACCTCATGGCCAGGATCACCTCCGACACCACGCTGCTGCGCGAGGTCACCACCGACTCCCTCGTGGGCCTGGGCACCGGCGGGCTCACGCTGGTGGCGACCGTGGTGATGATGGCGCTGGTCGACCCGGTGCTGCTGGGGGTCACGCTGGCGGTGATCCTGGCCGCGGGCACCGTCCTCGGTGTCATCGTGCCGCGCATCAACCGGGCCAGCCGGCAGGCGCAGGACGCGGTCGGCCTGATGGGCGCCTCACTGGAGCGGATCCTCGGCGCGCTGCGCACGGTGAAGGCGTCGGGCGCCGAGCACCGCGAGGAGCAGACCCTGCACGCGGCCGCCGAGGAGTCCTGGCGGCAGAGCGTCAGGGCCGCCAAGTGGGCGGCGGCCGCGGGCAACACGGCGGGACTCGCGATGCAGATCGCGTTCATCACGGTGCTCGCGGTGGGCGGGGCGCGGGTGGCCACCGGCGCGATCGGCGTCGGCACACTGGTGGCGTTCCTGCTGTACGTCTTCTACCTGATGTCGCCGATCCAGCAGGTCGTCGGGGCGATCACGCAGTACCAGACGGGAGCCGCGGCCCTCGCCCGGATCCAGGAGGCGCTCCACCTGCCCGCCGAACCGGCCGCGCCCGCGGCGCCGTTGCCCACCGAGGGCGCGGAGCCCGCCGCGGTCGCCTTCTCGGACGTCCGGTTCCGGTACGCCGACGATCTCCCCTATGTCCACCACGGAGTCACGTTCGAGGTGCCCGCGCAGGGAATGACGGCGTTCGTCGGGCCGTCCGGAGCCGGGAAGACGACGGTGTTCTCGCTGATCGAGCGGTTCTACGATCCCGAGTCCGGGGTGGTGACGCTGGACGGGCGGGATCTCGCGGAGTGGGAACTGCCGCACCTGCGGGCCGCGATCGGGTACGTGGAGCAGGACGCGCCCGTGCTGTCGGGGTCGCTGCGGGAGAACCTGCTGCTGGGCAATCCCGACGCGGACGAGGACGCGATCGCCCGCGTGGTGAAGACGACCCGGCTGGACGGACTGGTGTCCCGGCTGCCTGCCGGACTGGAGACACTGGTCGGACATCGGGGGACCAAGCTGTCCGGCGGGGAGCGGCAACGGGTGGCGATCGCGCGGGCGTTGCTGCGCCGGCCCCGGCTGCTGTTGCTGGACGAGGCCACGTCCCAGCTGGACGCGGTGAACGAGGCGGCGCTGCGGGACACGGTGGCCGATGTCGCGCGCACGACGACCGTCCTGGTGGTCGCGCATCGGCTGTCCACGGTCACCATGGCCGACCGGATCGTCGTGATGGACGCCGGGCGGGTGCGCGCGGTGGGGACGCACCGGGAACTGGTCGCCGGGGATCCGTTGTACGCGGAGCTGGCCGCGACACAGTTCCTCGCCACGGCCGGCTGAGCCGGGTCTCCGCGGCCGGCTGAGTCAGGTCGCTGTGACAGGACGCGTCGAGGGCCGCCCGGTGATCCGGGCGGCCCTCGAACAGTGTGTGCGGGAGCGGTCACTCGATCGCGGGGACCAGCCCGGTGACGGGAGCGGCGAGGTCGGTGACCTGGTGCAGTTCGTTGAGCCGGTACAGGTCGTTGGCCTTGCTGAGCTGCTGGGAGACCTTCGGCATCTGAGCCCTGTGCTCCGCGGGGATGTCGCTCATCGCGAGCGAGTCGAGCATGGCGATCGGGCTGAGCGGGCTCGCGTCCGGGGCGGCCGCGTCGGCCGCGTTCGCGAGGGGAGCGGCGAGACCGGTGACGCCGACGGCGAGACCGACGGCGGCGACGATACGTCGAGTTGAGATCATGTTGTCAGCAACGCGCACCGGCCGCTTGCGGACACGGCCGCCCGGCGCCGCTCACCCGTCAGGCGGAGCGTCCGGACTGCGCTTGCCGTGACCGCCGGGGCGGAGGAGTCTCATAGGAAGAGGCCCCTGAGCGGTCCGTTCCTCGTCGGGCCGCGGCCCTCGAAGGAGGTCACCATGGGCACTGCCGCAAACACCGGCTTCACCAGCGAGACCCTGCGCCGTGGCGTCGAGGGGAACTCGGCGGCGAATCTGCTGTCGCTCTACGCGGACGACGCCGAGATACGCATCGTCGACCGCAACACGCAACCCAGCCACCCCAAGGTGGTGCACGGCAAGGACGAGATCGGCGCGATGCTCGACGACGTCTACAGCCGCGACATGACGCACAAGATGGAAGGGTGTGTCATGGAGGGCGATCACGTCGCCTTCAGCGAGTCCTGTCTGTACTCCGACGGGGTGCGCGTCCTGTCGGAGTCGATGCTGACCCTCAAGGACGGCAAGATCACCGAACAGACCATGATCCAGGCATGGGACGAGTAGCGAGAAAGGTGCCGGGAAGGTCCGGATCACGACCCGGCTGATCCGGACCCTCTCCGCGCGGGCGGTGCCGAGCCGCCCGGCTTCGCCTCGGCGGCCACGACGAGTTTCCGCAGCAGGTCCGCGAGCGTCCGCCGCTCCGCCGGGGTCAGCGCCGCGAGCAGCGCGAGCTCGTCCTCCTCCTCCGCGGTGACCTGCTGTGCGAAGGCGGCGTGCCCGGCGTCGGTGAGCCGGACCCGCACCCGTCGCCGGTCGGGGTCCTCGTGGGTCCGGGTGATCAGACCGGCCTCCTCCAGCGGCCCGAGCCGGGCCGAGAGGGCGCCCCGGGTCAGTCCCAGCTGCTCGGCGAGGAGCGAGGGGCTCGCGGTGTACGGCGGGCCCTGCCGGCGCAGAGTGAGCAGCACCTTGTACTGCCAGTGCCGCAGCCCGTCCGAGTCGAGGGTGGTGCGCCGGGCCTGGGAGGCGTGCCGGGCAAGGAGGGCCAGCCGGGCGAAGATCGCCTCCTTGACGGGGTCCATCCAGTCCAGTTCCCGCGCCCACACCTCGACGTGCCGGTCGACCGAGTCCCGCATTACCCGCTCCCTGCAATAGTTTTCTTGTGGATGGTTTTTTGTCTGACTACCTTCCCCTGTCATGACGCACACCGCGAGCACCACCGTGGATCTCGACCAACTCCTCGCCGCCGCACATGAGTTGGCTCTGGCCGGCCGATGGGAGCGGGCGCTGGGCCTGCTGGACACGACGGACTGCGCCATCCCCGACGACCGCGCCCGGCTCGCCCTGGCCGCCGCCGAAGTCGCCCTGCTGAGCGACTGGTTCGCCGGCACGGAGCTCACGGCCGCCCGCGCGGACCGGGCCGAGAAGGAGGCGCCGGACGCGGACTGGGACCTGGGCTTCATCCGGCTACGGCACGACTACCGCTGCCAGTCGGTCCGTGCGGGCGTGTTCCGCCCCGGCCCCGAGGGCAAGGATCCCGAGGCCCTGGCCGCGATCCGCCGTACCGCGCACCAGCTGCGGGACAGCGCCCCCGACGAGGTGCGGCGGGGCTGGGCCTCGATGTACCTCGGGCTGACCATCGAGAACCTCTTCGCCGAGCGCTCCGCCGCGTCCGCGCACTACGAGGACGCCCTGCACGCGGGCAGCGGGGGCAGCGGGGGCGATACGGGCGACGCGAACGGCGACGACCTCCTGTCCCGCGAGGCCCTGCGCCACCTCGGCGACCACGCTCACGACGCCGGCGACCACGAGCGTGCCGTGGAGTGCTGGGAGCGGGCCACCGTCCTCGGGGCGCGGGCGGGCCTGGTCCCCGGCGTCCTCTCCCAGCAGCTGCTGCTGGCGGTCCTGGCCCGGGACACCGGCGACGAGGCCGGGGCGCGGGCGCTGGCCCGGGAGGTCGCCCGCTGGGCCGGGGCGATCGGCGCGGACCGGCTGCACGCCCAGACGACGGGGTTCCTGGACGGGGTGGATCCGACGGCGGCGCCTCCCGCACAGAACGGCGCCTGACCGCCGTACGCCCCCCTCGGTTACCCTGGTGGCGGGCCGTGACTGGCGCTGAGGTGGAGCACCACCGGGGAGCGGTCCGCACTCCTGATGCCGTGCGCCTGGGCGATTCCCACGATCGACCCAGGAGTGGATCATGTCTCAGGCCCGCATCATGGACGGCACCGCGCTCGCCCGGCGCATCGTCGAGGACACCGCCAAGAAGGCGGCCGACCTCACCGAGCGCACGGGACAGGCACCCTGTCTCGCGACGGTTCTGGTCGGCGCGGACCCGGCCTCCGTCACCTACGTCCGGATGAAGCAGAACCGCTGCCGCACGGCCGGTATCGCATCCCGCCACGTGGAGCTGCCCGCGGCGACCACCACCGAGGAACTCGTCGGCACCCTGCGGGAGTTGTCGGCCGACCCGAGCGTGCACGGCATCCTGCTCCAGCATCCGATGGGCGCGCACATCGACGAGCGGGCCGCGTTCGAGGCGATCGCTCCGGAGAAGGACGTCGACGGGGTCACCTTCGCCTCCTTCGCGACGATGAGCTTCGGCCTGCCGGGCTTCGTGTCGTGCACGCCCGGCGGGATCATGCGGCTGCTCGACGAGTACGACGTCGACCCGGCCGGCAAGCGGGCCGTGGTCGTGGGCCGCAGCGCCATCCTCGGCAAGCCGGCCGGCATGCTGCTGCTGGCCCGGGACGCCACGGTGACCTACTGCCACTCCCGCACGGCCGATCTGTCGGCGGCCGTGCGGGAGGCGGACATCGTGGTCGCCGCGGTGGGCCGGCCCCGGCTGATCCGGGGCCAGGACATCAAGCCGGGCGCGGTGGTGATCGACGCCGGGTACAACGCGGGGAACGTGGGTGACGTCGACTTCGACTCCGCGGTGGAGCGGGCCTCGCTGATCACGCCGGTGCCGGGCGGCGTCGGTCCGATGACCATCGCCACGCTGCTGGAGCAGACCGTCCGAGCCGCCGCCCGGCAGGGCTAGTTCAGTTCAGCGTCCACTTCTGGTTGGACTGGCCGTTGCACGTCCACAGCACCGTCCTGGTGCCGTTGGACGTGCCCGCGCCGTAGGCGTCCAGGCAGAGACCGGCGTTGACGTTGGTCAGGCTGCCGTCGCTGTTCACGTTCCACTTCTGGTTGTTCTGGCCGTTGCAGTCCCAGATGACGACCTTGGTGCCGTTGGTGGTGCCGAGGTTGTAGGCGTCCAGGCACTTGTTGCCGTACACCACGAGTTCCTTGCGGGAGGTGTACGTCCACTGCTGGTTCTGGCCGCCGTTGCAGTCCCAGAGTTCGGCTTGGGTGCCGTTGGTGATCGTGTTGTCGTAGAGGTCGAGGCAGCGGCCGGAGCCGGTGCCGACGGCGAGGGTGCTGTTGGCGCCGGGCAGCGGGCGGACCGTGATGTCGGCGAGCGTGGGCGCGTTCGTGAAGGTCAGCGTGTTCGCGGAGCCCTTGGACAGGCCGACCTGGACCGAGACGGTGCCCTGGGAGGAGCCGGTCGGCGGGAAGGAGACCGCCGTGGAGTTCTGGCCGTTGACCCTCAGCGTCCCGGTGACCGCGCCGGTGGTGTTGTTGGTGTACGCCACGTCGATGGTCTTGATGCCGGTGCTTGCGGCGGCCACTCCCGAGAAGGCCGCCGTGCCGGTGTAGGTCGTGGCCGACTGCTCGGTCCCGCCGGTCACCGTGAGCAGCACCGAACCGCCCGCCGGGACACTGGTGGTGTAACCCGTGCCGTAGGAGCCGAGGTCGGAGCGCGCCCACATGTCGCGGACGGTCGCGCCGGCGTTGGTCAGGCCCAGGTCGGACCAGCGGACGGTGATGTTCTGGGCGGCGGAGGTGCGGTTGAGGAGGACGACGGCACGGTTGCCGCTGCCGGACAGGACCTTGCCGTAGACCTGGAGTCCTGTGATGTCCTCGGCGACCTTGACGCCCTGGAGGCCGCGCGGGTCCTGGTCGACGGCGATGACCTCGGGGTTCTTGAGGATGTTCGCCGTCTCGGTGCTCATGCCGGCCAGGTTGTTCCCGGCCAGCAGCGGGGCGCCGGAGATCGCCCAGAGGTTCATGTGGGTGCGGTTCTGGGCGGCGGTGAAGCCGGTCATGCCTACCATCAGCATGTCGGGGTCGTTGTGGAAGCCGGTGTGCTGGGCGAGCGGGTGCAGGCCCTGGTCGAAGTTGGACAGCATGTTCGCCGTCGAGGGGTTGTTGCCCCAGTAGATGATGTCGGTGCTGGTCCGGTACATCGGCGCGAGGCCGGGAGCCCAGTTCCAGGTGTTCTGGTAGCCCCAGTTGCAGATCGACAGGGTCAGCGGACGCCCGGTGGTGGCCGTCGCCCTGGCCACCGCGTCGCTGATCGACCTGTACGTCGTCGCCGCGTCGAGTCCCTCCGCGTCACCGCCGCACCAGTCGACCTTCACGAAGTCGAAGCCCCACTGGGAGAACTGGAGCATGTCCTGGTCGTAGTGGCCCTCGCTGCCGGAGCCGGGGGCGGCGGGGCGGCCCGTCGGGTAGTAGTAGCCGCAGCCGTCCTTGCCCGCGTCGGTGTAGATGCCGGCCTTGAGGCCCTTGCTGTGGATGTAGTCCGCGATGGCCTTCATCCCGCCGGGCCACTCGGACTCGTCGACGGTGATGTTCCCCGCGCTGTCCCGGGTGCCCTGCCACCAGCCCTCGTCGATGTTGATGTACTGGTAGCCGGCCGCCGGCAGACCCGCCGCCACGAACGCGTCGACCTGCGCCTTGATGACGTCGTAGTCGATCGCGGCGGCGAAGCTGTTCCAGGACGCCCAGCCCATGGGGGCGGCGGGCACCGGTATCTGACGGCTCGTCGCGGCCTCGGCCGGGGTCGGCCGGACGAAGAGCAGCGCGGCGGCGGCGGCCAGCGCGAGGACGAGGGCGCGGACGGCGCCGGCCCGGAGACGTCTGCGGGCACTGCGGGGCGGGGGGATCATGCGGCTCCTTCCAGTGGTGGGGGAACACCAGAATCCGACCGGTATATCGAACGCAGACCGGTTTCTCGAACGTGGTGCGCGCCGAAGCTAGAGCCACGGGAGGGTGAAGTCAACGGCTGCGACAGGGGTGAACTGGCTTGTATGCACGCGTCGTTCGGGCCCGGAGCCGGGGTGCGGCGCCATACTGTCCGGCGTGCGGGTAGCGATCATGACAGCGGGTTCCCGGGGTGACGTGGCCCCCTTCACCGGCCTGGGGCACGGTCTGGCGCGGGCCGGACACGAGGTCACCCTGGTCACCCACAGCCGCTTCGAGCCACTGGCGGCCCGGGCCGGTCTGAGGTTCCACGCCCTGCCGGTCGACCCGCGGGCGGAGCTGGAGTCCTCGCGAGGACGGGCCCTGCACCGCAGTACGACCGGCGTGGGCAAGCTGGTGCGGGTGGTCGCGATGGCCCGGACGCTGGCCGTGGAGATGACCGACGATCTGGTGGCCGCCGCCCGGTCGAGCGACGCGCTGCTGCTGTCCGGGTCGGTGACCCCGCTGGGGCACGCCGTCGCCGAGGGCCTCGGACTGCCCAGCCTGGGTCTCAATCTCCAACCCCTCGCCGCCCCCCGGGAGTTCGCGCCGCCCATGCTGGGCATCGGCTCCTGGGGCGCGCTCGGCAACCGGGTCGCCGGGCTGGGCCTGAACCTCGCCGTGGAGCAGGTCTTCTCCGCGGCCCTCCCCCCGGTGCGCAGCCGCCTGGGCCTGCCGGCGGTGGGCACGGCCGCGGCACTGCGGGCCCGGGACCGGCAGGGCTGGCCGGTCCTGCACGGATTCAGCCCACGCGTGGTCGCCCGGCCCCGGGACTGGCGGCGCGGGCTCGATGTGGCGGGCTACTGGTGGCCGTACGACGGAGAAGTGCCGCTCCCCGACGCGCTGCGGGAGTTCCTCGACGCCGGGCCGCCGCCGGTGTTCGTCGGGCTCGGCAGCGCGACGGTGCCCGATCCCGCGAGGGTCAGCGCGGAGATCGTGCGGGCGCTGCGGCTGGCCGGGCTGCGCGGAGTCGTCCAGCGCGGGTGGGCGGGGCTGGCGGCGACGGGGGACGACATGCTGACGATCGACGAGGTGCCGCACTCGGCACTCTTCCCGCGGATGGCGGCGGTGGTCCACCACGCGGGCGCGGGCACGACGGCGGCGGGCCTGCGCGCCGGGGTACCGGCCGTACCGGTCCCGATCCAGTTCGACGAGAGCTTCTGGGCGGCGAGGCTGGTCGAACTGGGCGTGGCACCGCGCGCGGTGCCCCTGCGGCGCCTGACCGGCGACACCCTGGGGGCGGCCCTGACCGAGGCGACTCGAGACCCCGCCCGTCGGGAGCGGGCACGGTCACTGGGGGCGCACATCCGGGAGGAGGACGGGGTGACACCTGTGGTCAAGGCGGTGAACAGCCTGAGGCGGTGAAGGAGGCCCGCGCCCCGCCGACTGCCGCGCTCACCGCTCACCACCGGCCGCCCCGCTCACCAGCGACGGCTGCTCCTGCCGCCCACCGCCGACGGGCCGCGCCCACCACCAAAGCCGCGCTCACCCCCGCCCCGTATCCCACCCCGGCGGCTGAAGGATCCCCACCAGCTGCCGGACCAGTTCCTCCACCACCTCGTCCAGCGTCGCGCCCACCCACCCCGCGTTCCAGTCGTGCAGGAGGCCGTTCACGCTGCCGATGAACGCCGTCGCCGCGAGGCGGAAGTCACGCGGCGCCGCCTCACCCCGGGCCACCGCCCGCTCCGCCTCGGCGCACACCAGGTCGACCCAGTGCGCCCGGCGGGCCAGCCGCTGCTCCTCCATGCGCTCGCTGACCCCGATGATCTCCACGAACGTGATCCGCACCCGCCGCGGGTCGGAGGTGACGTTGGCGGCGTAGGCGCGGAAGATGGCCGCCGCCCGCTCGGCCAGCGGCAGCTGGTCCGCGTCGGCCACCGCGGCCAGCACGGCCGCCGTCGCCCAGTCGTTGACCTCCAGGTGGAGCGCGGCCAGGACGTCCTCAAGGGTGTGGAACTCCTCGTAGAACTGGCGGGTGGACAGGCCCGCGGCCTCGCTGAGGGCGGCGACGGTCGTGGCGCGGTAGCCCGGAGCGTCCCCGAAGAGCTGGAGCGCCGCGTCCAGGAAACGGCGGCGACGCTCGGCCTGCCGCTCCGCGGCGGTCTTGCCGCCGTAGCGACCGGTCGGGGCCCTGAGCCTGCCCGTCACCGCACCTCCCGTTCGGGCCGGAACGTCCGGCCTCCAGTATGAGCGCCAATTTTGTCGTGTACGCAGTCTTGTGGAGAAGGCCGCCCCTTCCTTACTTTGCAGTAAGTTCACTCTGAATCCGCACATCTTCAGATTCATCACATTGGCATGCCCACGTCACGAGCCGCCCAGAGGGAGACCCGTCATGCCCGCAATCCGCCCCAGGCACCTGTGTGCCCTGGCCGCCGCCGTCGTCCTGACCGTCACCGCCCCCGCGACCGCCGCCTCCGCCGCGGACACCGCCGCCCTGCGCGAGGTGCTCTTCGTGGGCAACAACTGGGACGGCACGGCCGACGTCATCAAGTCCTCCGGCGACCTGGCGAAGATCGGCCGGATCAACGTCATCCCCGACAAGGCCGCCCGGATGGCGGAGATCAACGCCGACCCGATCAAGTGGATCTACTTCATGGCGATCCGCAACAGCGTCGGCGAGGGCCACGACCAGTTCGTCGACGACATGTACTCCACCCCGGACGGCAAGTCGGTGGTCGTCTCGCGGCCCAGCTTCGCGGACGTGGTCTCCATCGACCTGGCCACCGGGAACATCAACTGGCGCTTCAAGGTCTCGGGTTACCGCGCGGACCACATGGCGGTCTCCCCCGACGGCACCCGGGTCGCGGTGTCGGCCTCGACCGCGAACACCGTGCACGTGCTGAACATCAACACCGGCCAGCAGCTCGGCTCCTTCGCCACCGGCGACAAGCCGCACGAGAACATCTTCACCAAGGACGGCAAGTACATCTGGAACATGGCGATCGGTGACGTCAACACCGACTCCGACGCCCCCTGGTTGGACTGGACGAAGGGCGACCGGCACATCACGGTGGTGGACGCGACCACCTACAAGCAGGTCAAGATCATCGACATGCGGGACAAGCTGAACGCGATCGGTCTCACGGACTACTCGGACGCGGTCCGGCCCGCCGTGTTCTCGCCCGACGAGTCCAAGCTGTACTTCCAGGTGTCGTTCTTCAACGGCTTCTTCGAGTACGACGTGGCCACCGACAGGATCACCCGTACCAAGACCCTGCCCAAGAACCCGGCGACCAGCGACGACCGCACCACCATGGTCAACGACTCGCGCCACCACGGCATTTCCATGAGCCCGGACGGCAGCAAGCTGTGTGTCGCGGGCACGATGGACGACTACGCGACGGTGGTCAACCGCACGACCCTCCAGGAGGGCCCGCTCGTCCCGGCGTCGAAGCCCTACTGGGCCACCGTCAGCGGGGACGGCAAGAGCTGTGTGGTCTCCGAGAGCGGCGCCGACCAGGTCACCGCGATCGACTTCGCCACCGGACAGAAGACCGCGTCGGTGGCGGTGGGCGACCACCCGCAGCGGGTACGGCTCGGACACGTGGCCGCGGACTGGACGAGCCCGGCGTCCTGAGTTCCGCCGCTCGCCCGGACGCCTTCGACCGCTCCGTTCCCGTTCGCCGGGGCGGAGCGGTCAGTCGTGGTCGAGGCGTTGGAGGATGCACTCGAAGTCGCCGGTGTCGAGCAGGCCGACGAGCACGCGGGTCATGCTGTCGACACCGGGATCGCGGACGATCAGGCCGTCGGAGCACCAGAAGAAGCGGCCGTCCAGGTCCTCGCCGGTTCGTGCCCCCTTCTCCATGATCCGCTCGACCTCGGCGAGCGTGAACACCGTCGCGCTCCAGCGGGAGCCGTCCGCCGTCAGCCGTACCTCCACATCGACGTTGCAGACGTCCTCCAGGGCCTCGTCCACGTTCGGCAGGAACGAGGCCACGAACCGATCCGTCCGCACGCGATACCAGGGCTCGTCCCAACTTCCTTCCATCACAGCGGAGTCGGTCACCCGGCGAGTATGCCGACCCGTCTCGGCACACTCAACCGGGTTCCTCCAAGCGCGGCCGGGGTCAGCCGATCTTCGACGCCGCCCAGGACGCCAGCTCGGACTTGGCCGCGTTGAGCGCGGACGCGGACGGTGAGGTCGCCCCGTTGGTCACCAGCGCGTAGTGCAGGACGCCCGAGTCCGCGTCGGTGAGCAGGAGCCGTCGGCTGCCCGTGCCGCCCGGTTCGACAGCCGCCCCGATCGGGGTCGAGGAGGTGTACGCCGGAGGGCCGTAGACCGTGCCCAGGTCGGAGACGACCGTGGTCGACGCGGTCGGGAAGGAGGCGGGGAGATGGAGTTCGGTGGGTGCCGAAGCGCTGCCCGAGCGCCACACCAGCAGCGCGTACTGGCCGGAGCCGACCAGCGACGACACGTTGGGCAGACTGCTCGGCACCGGATTCCAGGTCAGGGTCGTGGAGCCGTCGCGTGAGCGGTCCTCGTAGGTGAAGGCGACCGTGGAGCCGGAGGTGGCGCTCGGGTAGATCCGGTCCAGCAGCCGGGCGTCCTGGCGGAGCACCGCCGTACCGGAGTCGTCGAGTTTCACGGCCGACAGGTCCTCGTCGTTCCAGGCGTCGCCCGAGGTCATGACCTTGTCGGGGTTGTCGTTCATCAGCTCGTGGTGACGGCCGTTGTAGATGTCCCACTGCCATTGCGTCCCGGACAGGACCGGGCCCGAACTCGCGGGCGTGGACCACCAGTTGGCGCCCTTCACCCGGGAGTCGAGGGCCTGGTACATGGCCTTGAGGACGGTCGGCGCCTTGCCTGCGGTGGCGCCGTTCAGCGGGTGCCCGAACTCGCTGACGATCGCCGTGGTCCCGGTCGCCGAGGCGCGGTCCCGGACGGTGCCGAAGTCGCTCACGTACTGGCCGTCGGAGGCGTTGCCCCACATCAGGATGCCGGAGATGGCCTTCTGGTCGTAGAAGTGGGTGTTGAAGACGTACCGGGAGCCGAGCGTGCCGACGTCGAGGAGCCCGCCCTCCTCCTTGCTGACGTTGCCGTTCCAGAAGAGGTTCGGCTCGACCATGGCGGGCTTGTCCGTCCAGCCGGCCGCGTCCATCCGGGCCCGGAACTTCACGTAGAAGGGCCACAGCACGTCCCGTTCCCAGGTGCGGCTGTTCTGACCGGAGTCGTAGGTGCCGGCGTAGGGCTCGTTGTACGGGTCGAAGCCGACCACGCCCGCGAACTCCTCGGCGGAGAGGTTGGCCTTGATGTACGCCATCGTCTTCTGGGCGGTGGCCAGGAAGTAGTCCTGGAGGCCGTACCGGTTGTGCCAGAAGTCGTACTGGCCGGCCTTCACCGCGCCGTTCTGGGTGATGTTCTGGCCCCATGTGAAGCAGATCCCGCAGGACTCGGCCGAGTAGGTGCCGAGTGCCACCGCCCAGGCGGGGGCGCCGTCGCCGGTGTACCAGCTGCCCGAGTTGAACAGCCAGCGCGAGTACAGGTCCTGGTGGAAGTCGGGGTAGACCCGGATGCCGGCGTCGAGGAACGCGCGCATCTGTGCGGTGGCGTCGGCAAGGTACGTGGTGTCGACCTGGCCCTTCACCGGTTCCGCGTAGGCCCAGGACAGCAGGAAGCGGACGGAGTTGCCGCCGCCGAGGGCTCTGAGGGCACTCGCCGACTTCTTGGCGTCGGCGACCGAGGCGAAGGGCAGGCCCTTGTTCTCGGCGAGCTTGGTCTCGCCGGAGACGTTGTAGCCGCGCAGCACGACCTCGCGGCCGGCTGCGTCGACGAAGCGGCCGTTCGCCACGGTGAGGGCGGTGCCGTCGAAGGACAGGGAGTCGGCGATGGTGGCGGCGGAGGCGGACGGGGTTCCCGCGACCGTCAGGAATCCACAGAGGACAACCAGAACAACGAGCAGACGCGCACGCATATTCGGCATGTCCATAACAGTCCGACTCATCCGGCACACCGTCAACACTTATGACTGATGAGTAAGTTTCAGCTTTTTCGGGTAGGGGTCGCCCGATACGGGACCGGCCCGTGGGTGACCGCCGCGTAGTGCCCGAAGGCGCTCTCCATCTCGCCCTCGCCGCGGGTCAGTCCGGGCAGCCGCTGCTCCAGCTCGTGCAGCCGGGCCGCCGGAATCAACCCCTCCACACAGCAGGTGTCGCCACGGATCCCGGTGCTCTCCGGTACGGCCCGCAGCGCGGCCAGCACCGGGAGCAGGGCCCCCAGGGTGTCGGCCGGGGCCTCGACGCGGAACCGGTCGAGGGGCTCGTGGACCCGGGTCCCCGCCCTGCGCAGCGCCTGGTCGAGGACCAGCGGGGTGACGCCCCGGAAGTCGGCGCCGGTGCTGGACATGCTCTTGTTGAAGCCCTGGTGGGCGTGGCTCTGCCGGGGCGAGTACCCGCAGTGGGTCATGGTGACCGTGCAGTCGGGCACGGGCCAGCCGTACAGGCCGTGTCCGAGGGTCTCGCGCACGGTGTCCTCGACGGCCCGGAAGAAGGCGTACGGCATGGCACCGAGCTCCACCTCAAGGCGGAACTCGACTCCGGAGCCCACCGGGGCCGGCTCGACGCGCAGGCCGACGGTGGCGAGGAAGGGGTTGCCGCCCTGCTTGTTGAACTCGACCGCCGAGCCGGTGCCGACCAGCCGCTCGACGCACAGCGGGGTGGTCTCGCGGAAGGTGACGTCGAGCCCGAACTCCTCGGCGAGGGTGGCCTGGACGACCTCCTTCTGGACCTCGCCGTACAGCGAGACGGAGGTCTCCTGGCGGACCTCGTCGTGCCGCAGGTCGATCAGCGGGTCCTGCTCGGCGAGCTGGGTGAGGGCGAGGTGGAGGGACCTGGTGTCGGTGTCCGGACCCGGTACGACGACCGTCTCGAGGGTGGGCGGCGCGAAGAAGTGGCCGTGCGCCTTGCGGGGTTCGCCGAGGGCGTCGCCGATACGGACGCCGGTCAGCCCCCACAGCTTGGCGATCCGGCCCGCGGGGACGGTGTCCCGGCGCTGCTCGGTGCCGCCGTCGAAGACGCCGATCGCGGTGACGAGGCCTTCGGTGCGGGCCTCGCCGAACGGCACCCGGTCTCGGGTGCGGAGCGTGCCGGAGAACATCCGCGTGTACGCGACCTTCTCCCCCGCCGGTCCCCGCTCGACCTTGAACACCGTGCCGCTGACGGGCCCCTCGGGGTCCCCGCCGGCGGCGGGCAGCAACTCCTTGATGCCGGTGATCAGTTCGGGCACGCCCGCGCCGGTGACCGCGGACCCGAAGTACACCGGGTGCACCAGGGCCTGCCGGGTCTGTGCCACGAGTGCCCGGCGCAGCCGACCCGCGTCGACCCGCTCCTCCACCCAGGCCGACAGCAGGTCGTCGTCATGGTCCGCGAGGACGTCACAGGGTCCGATCCCGGGGTGGAAACGGGCCTCGCGGGTGCCGAGTGCGGACACCGTGCCCATCGGGACGATCGCCGGGGTGAGCCGCTCGGTGAGGGACCGCAGGAGGCCGTCCTGGCGCGCTCCCCGTCGGTCGATCTTGTTGACGAACACGAGGGTGGGGATGCGCAGTCGCTGGAGGGTCCGCATCAGGACCCGGGTCTGCGCCTGGACGCCCTCGACGGCCGAGACCACCAGGACCACTCCGTCGAGGACCCCGAGGACGCGCTCCACTTCGGCGATGAAGTCGGGGTGGCCGGGGGTGTCGATGAGGTTGACGGTGACGTCGTCGACCGTGAAGGAGACGACGGCGGACTTGATGGTGATGCCGCGCCGGCGCTCCAGCGCGAGGGTGTCGGTCCGGGTGCTGCCGGCGTCGACACTGCCGAGCTCGTCGATGACTCCGACCGAGTGCAGCAGCCGCTCGGTCAGGCTGGTCTTACCGGCGTCGACATGGGCGAGGATCCCGAGGTTGAGCAGGTGCACGAAGCGTCATGTCCTTTGGAGAGAGGGAGATTCCTTCCGGGCTGGACATGGACGCAGTGCGCATTGCGGCTCCTGGATCGTGCGACGGCTTGGACACCCCGAAGTGCAGCAGGCAACGGTCCGCGGCGGCAACGGATTAACGCTCAACCATTCGCGTCCCGGCTCTCGCCCCCTCCCCGCGACAGTCCTAGAGTGACGCACATCACGTCCGTGGTCCTGGGAGGGCACATGACCCGTATCTCGGTGAAGGTGGACGGCACGGTGTATCAGGACGAGGTGGAGCCTCGTCTTCTGCTGATCCACTACCTGCGTGACCGGCTCGGTCTGACCGGCACCCCGATCGGCTGCGACACCTCCAACTGCGGGGCGTGCACGGTCGATCTGGACGGGGTGAGCGTCAAGAGCTGCTCGGTGCTCGCCGTCCAGGCCGACGGCAGCGAAGTGACCACGGTCGAGGGGCTGGCCACCGACGGCGAGTGGACGGGCCTCCAACGCGCCTTCCACGAGCGGCACGCGCTCCAGTGCGGCTACTGCACCCCCGGCATGCTCATGGCCGCGCGCGACCTGCTGCGCGAGCACCCGCATCCGACCCCGGACGAGGTGCGCCACGCCCTGGAGGGCAACCTGTGCCGCTGCACGGGCTACCAGAACATCGTGCGGGCCGTGCTGGCCGCGGCCGACGAGGGGGTGACGACATGAGCGAGGTCGGCACCGCCCGGCTCCGCAAGGAGGACGCCCGGCTCGTCACCGGGCAGACCCGCTGGACCGACAACATCGACACCGCCGGCCTGCTCCACCTGGCCGTCCTGCGCAGCCCGATGGCTCACGCGCGCGTGGACCGCGTCGACGTCTCCCCCGCGCTCGAACGACCCGGTGTGGTCGCCGCGTTCAGCGGCGCCGACCTCGCGGACGGCATGGGCTCGCTGCCCTGCGCCTGGCCGGTGACCGAGGACATCGTGCTGCCGGACCATCCGCCCGTCGCGGTGGACGAGGTGCGCTACGCCGGTGACCCGGTGGCCGTGGTGGTGGCCCGCGACCGGTACGCGGCCGCCGACGCCCTGGAGGCGATCGAGGTCGACTACACCCCACTGCCCCCGGTCCTGGACCTGGAGGCCGCGCTGGCCGAGGGCGCCGCGCTGGTCCACTCCGACAAGGGCACCAACCGCTGCTACGACTGGCCGCTGCGCACCGGCGAGGACTTCGAGGCGGTACGGCGGCGCGCCGAGGTCACCCTCAAGCGCCGCTACCACCAGCAGCGGCTCATCCCCAACGCGATGGAGCCGCGCGCGGTCGTCGTCACCCCGGTCGCCGCCGCGGACGAGTACACCGTGTACTCCTCCACCCAGATCCCGCACGTCCTCAGGGTCATGCTCGCCGTCGTCACCGGCGTCCCCGAGCACAAGCTGCGGGTGGTCGCCCCCGACGTGGGCGGCGGCTTCGGCTCCAAGCTCCAGGTGTACGGCGAGGAGGCGATCGCCCTCACGGTCGCGCGCCGCCTCGGACGAGCCGTGAAGTGGACCGAGTCCCGCTCGGAGGGCTACCTGGCGACCCATCACGGCCGGGGCATGATCCAGGACATCGAGATCGCCGCGAACCGCGACGGCCGGCTGCTGGGCCTCAAGGTGGACCTGCTCGCCGACATGGGCGCCTACCTGATGCTGGTCACCCCGGGCATCCCGGTCCTGGGCGCCTTCATGTACCCGGGCATCTACAAGATGGACTCCTACGAGCTGAACATCACCGGCGTCTTCACGACCAGGACACCGACCGACGCCTACCGCGGCGCCGGGCGCCCGGAGGCGACGTACGCCATCGAGCGGATCATGGACGAGCTCGCGGTCGAACTCGGCCTGGACCCGGTGGAGTTGCGGCGCCGGAACTGGATACGGCACGAGGAGTTCCCGTACACCACGATCGCCGGGCTGACCTACGACAGCGGCAACTACGAGGCGGCGACCGACAAGGCGCTCGCGCTGTTCGACTACGACAAGCTCCGTGCCGAGCAGGCGGACCGGAGCCGGCGGGGCGACACCGTGCGGCTCGGGATCGGGGTGTCGACGTACACCGAGATGTGCGGGCTGGCCCCGAGCCGGGTGCTGAGGGACCTCAGGTACGCGGCCGGCGGCTGGGAGGCGGCGAGCGTGCGCATGCTGCCGACCGGGAAGGTCGAGGTGGTCACCGGGACCAGTCCGCACGGGCAGGGGCATGTGACCAGCTGGAGCCAGATCGCGGCCGATGTGCTCGGGGTGCCCTTCGAGGACGTGCAGGTCGTGCACGGGGACACCAGGTCGGCCCCGCAGGGCATGGACACCTACGGCTCGCGCTCGCTGGTGGTCGGCGGCACGGCCGTGCATCGGGCGGCCACGAAGGTGGTGGACAAGGCCCGCAGGGTCGCGGCCCATCTGCTCGAAGCCAGCGAGCGGGACCTGGAGTTCGCGGACGGCGTCTTCTCCGTGAAGGGCTCGCCCGACGCGCGCAGGACGATCCAGGAGGTCGCCTTCGAGACGTTCACCTCGCACGACCTGCCCGACGGGGTGGAACCGACCATCAACGCGGGCCAGGTGACCGACCCGGACAACTTCTCCTACCCGCACGGCACCCACCTGTGCGCGGTGGAGGTCGACACCGAGACCGGGCAGACCCGGATCAGGTCGTACGTCGCCGTCGACGACGTCGGCCGGGTCGTCAACCCGATGATCGTCGAGGGCCAGGTGCACGGCGGACTCGCGCAGGGCATCGCGCAGGCCCTGTACGAGGAGGCGGTCTACGACGACGAGGGCAACCTGGTCTCCGGCACGATGGCCGACTACCTGGTGCCGTCGGCCCCGGACCTGCCCGAGTTCGTGACGGACCGGACGGAGACGCCCGCGACCTCGAATCCCCTGGGCGTCAAGGGAGTCGGCGAGGCCGGCACCATCGCGTCCACCCCGGCCGTCGTCGGCGCGATCGTGGACGCGCTGCGTCCGCTCGGCGTACGGGACGTGCGGATGCCCTGCACGCCCGAACGGGTCTGGCAGGCACTGAAGGAGGCCTCGGCATGATTCCCCCGACCTTCGACTACGCCCGCCCGAGCAGCGTCGAGGACGCGGTCCGGGTCCTCGCGGAGGGCGGCGAGGACGCCAAGGTGCTGGCCGGCGGACAGAGCCTGCTGCCGTTGCTGAGGCTGCGGCTGGCCTTTCCCGAACTGGTCGTGGACGTGGGCCGGGTCCCCGGGCTGACCGGGGTCCGCGAGGAGGGCGACACGCTGGTCGTCGGCGCGCTCACCACCCACCACGACGTGGTCCGCGACCCGCTGGTCCGCCGCCACGCGGGCCTCCTCGCCGCCGCCACGGCCGGCGTCGGCGATCCCGCCGTACGGCACCGGGGCACCCTCGGCGGTTCGCTGGCGCACGCCGACCCGGCCGGTGACCTGCCCGCCGTCGCGCTCGCCCTGGACGCCGAGCTGGTGGCCGTGGGTCCGGGCGGCCGGCGCGCGATCCCCGCGCGGGAGTTCTTCGTCGACTATCTGCAGACCGCGCTGGATCCGGACGAGCTGCTGGTGGAGATCCGGATCCCGAAGGCCGACGGCTGGGGCTTCCACTACGAGAAGTTCCATCGCGTGGCGCAGGCCTGGGCGGTCGTCGGGGTCGCCGTGCTGGTGCGGCGGGACGACGGGCACATCGCCGAGGCCCGGATCGGGCTCACCAACATGGGCTCCACTCCCCTGCGGGCCACGGCCACCGAGGAGGCGCTGACCGGCGGCGGGGACGCCCCGGCCGTGGCCCGGGCCGCGGAGTCGGCGGCGGAGGGGACCCGGCCGCCGCGGGACCTGTCGGGGTCGCCCGAGTACCGGGCGCAGCTCGCGCGGGTGCTGACCCGGCGGGCGGTGCTGGCCGCCGCCGGGATGGGGTGAGCGAGGGCGTGGACGGCCCGGAGGAGGTGCGGGCCCGCCTGGCGGAGACGGGGTACCTCGTCGACGACGGGCTGGCCGTCGCCTGCTTCCTGGCCCTCAGGCTGCACCGGCCGCTGTTCTGCGAGGGCGACGCGGGCGTGGGCAAGACCGCGCTCGCCGCCGCCCTCGCCGAGGCGCTCGGCGCTCCGCTGATCCGGCTCCAGTGCCACGAGGGCATCGACGCCTCGCAGGCCCTGTACGACTGGGACTTCCCCCGTCAGCTGCTGCATCTGCGGGCCGCCGAGGCGGCCGGTGCCGTGGACGCCGAGCGGATGGAGCGCGAGCTGTACGACCGCCGGTTCCTGGTGGCCCGGCCGCTGCTGCGGGCCCTGGAGACCGGGCCGTCGGTCCTGCTGATCGACGAGATCGACCGCGCCGACGACGAGTTCGAGGCGTTTCTGCTGGAGCTGCTGTCGGAGTTCTCGGTGACTGTTCCGGAGCTGGGAACCCTGCGGGCCGAGGTGCCGCCGGTGGTCGTGCTGACGTCGAACCGGACGCGTGAGGTGCACGACGCGCTGAAGCGGCGGTGCCTGTACCACTGGTTCGAGCATCCCGGCTTCGACCGTGAACTCGCCATCGTGCGGCGGCGGTTGCCTGGTGTGTCGAAGCGGCTGGCCGAGCAGGTGACGGGACTGGTGCAGACCCTGCGGGCCGAGGACCTGCTCAAGCCGCCGGGCGTGGCCGAGACGATCGACTGGGCCGAGGCGCTGGACGCGCTGGGGGCGAGCGAGGTGGACGCGGAGCTGGCGCTGGCGACCCTGGGGTCGGTGCTGAAGTACCGGGAGGACGCGGAGCGGGCGCGGGGCCCGCTGCTGACGGCCCTGCGGGACGGGTGATCGCGGTGACCGGGCGGGCCGACGCCGTCTTCCTCGCCTTCGTGCGCGCCCTGCGCCGGGCGGGTGTCGACGCGAGTGCCGAGCGGGTGCACGCCTTCCTGCGCGCGGTGGCGGAACTGGGACCGGCGCGGGTGTACTGGGCGGGGCGGCTGACCCTGTGCGCGAGCCACGAGGACCTGGAGCGCTACGACCAGGTGTTCGCGGACTGCTTCCGGGGCGCTCCGGCCGAGCGCCGGGTGGCCGCTCCCGCGCTGCGGCTCACGGTACGGGACGCCGGGGCCGGCCCCCGTCGCCGTACGGGCGAAGGACCCGAGGGACCGCGGGCCGCGGCGCTCGCCGGCTCCGCCGAGGTGCTCCGGCACCGCGACATCGCCGGCCTCGACCCCGCCGAACGGGCCGCCCTGCGCCGCCTCCTCGCCGCGTTCGCGCTGCCGGGGCAGACCCGGCGGACGGCGCGTCGGCGCCCGGCGGGGCGCGGGGCCGTCGATCCGCACCGGAGTGTGCGGGAGCTGCTGCGGCACGGCGGGGAGCCGGCCCGGCTGCGGCACCACGAGCGGTCGAAGCGGCCCCGCCGGGTCGTCCTGCTCGTCGACGTCAGCGGCTCGATGGCGCCGTACGCCGACGCGCTGCTGCGCTTCGCGCACGCGGCCGCCCGGGGCGGCCCCACGGAGGTGTTCACGATCGCCACCCGCCTCACCCGTGTCACCCGCGAGCTCTCGCACCGCGATCCGGACCTGGCGATGGCCGCGCTCGCCGCCGCGGTGCCGGACTGGCGCGGGGGTACCCGGCTGGGTGAGCTGGTGCGGGAGTTCCTCGACCGGTGGGGGCAGCGGGGCATGGCCCGGGGCGCGGTCCTCGTGCTGCTCTCGGACGGCTGGGAGCGTGGCGATCCGGAGCTGCTCGCCGCCCAGATGCGACGCTTGCGGCGGCTGGCGCACCGGGTGATCTGGGCCAATCCGCTGAAGGCGCGCCCGGGTTACGCACCCCTGGCCGCCGGGATGGCGGCGGCCCTGCCGAGCGTGGACGCGTTCGTCGAGGGGCACAGCCTGGCCGCGCTGGAGCGTCTGGCGGCGGTGGTGAAAGGAGCCGACGATGCGTGACATCCTCCCGGTGCTGAACCGCTGGTACACGGCAGGGGTGCCGTTCGGACTGGCCACGGTCGTCGCGACCAGCCGCAGCGCGCCGCGCGATCCCGGCGCGGCCATGGCCGTGGGCCCGGACGACGAGGTCGTCGGCAGCGTGTCCGGCGGCTGTGTCGAGGGGGCCGTCTTCGAGCTGGCCCAGGAGGTCGTGGCGAGCGGCGAGGCCCGTCTGGAGACCTTCGGGTACAGCGACGAGGACGCGTTCGCGGTGGGGCTGACCTGCGGCGGGGAGATCACCCTGCTGGTACGGCCCGTGACGGCCGCCCTCGACCCCGTGTTCGGCGAGGTCGCGGAGTCCGTCGCGGCAGGGCGCCCGGTGACCCTGGCGACGGTGACCGAGGGCCCCGCACCGCGCGGTGCCACGCTCGCTGTGTGGCCGGACCGGGTCGCGGGCACCCTGGGCACGACCGGTCTGGACGTGGCGGTCACCGCCGACGCGCGCGGTGAACTCGCCCAGGGGGCGACGGGGTCGCGGCACTACGGCCCGCGCGGCGAGCGGCGCGAGGACGCGGTCGGCGTCTTCCTGCACTCCTTCGCCCCGCCGCCGCGCATGCTGGTCTTCGGCGCGATCGACTACGCGGCCGCCGTCGCCCGGATCGGCGCCTTCCTCGGCTACCGGGTCACCGTGTGCGACGCCCGCCCGGTCTTCGCCACGCCGAAGCGCTTCCCGGAGGGCGTCGAGGTCGTCGTGGACTGGCCGCACCGCTATCTGCGGAGCACCGACACCGACGAGCGGACCGTGATCTGCGTGCTGACCCACGACCCGAAGTTCGACGTGCCGCTGCTGGAGGAGGCGCTGCGCCGGCCGGCGGCGTACATCGGGGCGATGGGCAGCCGCCGCACCCACGACGACCGGATGAAGCGGCTCACCGAATCGGGGCTGGCCGAGGCCGAGCTGTCCCGGCTGCGCTCGCCGGTCGGCCTGGACCTCGGGGCCCGTACGCCGGAGGAGGTCGCGGTGTCCGTGGCCGCCGAGATCGTCGCGCTGCGCTGGGGCGGCAGCGGTGCCCCGCTGACGGCGACGGCGGGGGCGATCCATCCGCCCTCATGAGGCTCAGCTGGAGGAGTCATGGAACTGCACCACGCGTTCACCGTGCCCGTGCCGGTCGACGAGGCCTGGCGGGCGCTGCTGGACATCGAGCGGGTCGCGCCCTGCATGCCCGGGGCCAGCGTCGAGGACTACGACGGCAAGACCGTGACCGGCTCGGTGAAGGTCAAGGTCGGGCCGGTCACGGTGACGTACAGGGGGACCGCCGTCTTCGAGGAGCAGGACGAGGGCGCGCACCGCATGGTGCTGATCGCGAGCGGCCGGGAGACCCGCGGCCAGGGCACCGCACGGGCCACCGTGACCGGCACGCTCACCGGGGCGGACGGCGGCGGTACGGCCGTCTCGGTGCGCACGGACCTCGCGGTGACCGGTCGCCCCGCGCAGTTCGGGCGGGGCGTGCTGGCGGAGGTCGGAGACCGGCTGGTCGGCCAGTTCGCCGGGTGTCTGGCAGAGCGGCTCGCCGAGCCGGAGACGGCGCCGGAGACCTCGCCGGAGGCGGGCCCGGTGGCCGCGGAGCCCGCCGACGAGCCGCTCGACCTGCTGCGCGCGATCGGCGTGCCGGTCGCGAAACGGGCGGGGGCCGCGGTGGCGGCGGCGGTCGTCGTGGGACTGGCGATCACCCGGCTGCGACGCCAGGGGAAACGGAGGGTGTGAGGCGCGTCCGCAGGGGTACGCGCCGAGCTACGGGTGAGGAGTCCGAAGCCCTCACCGCACCTCCGATCGGGAAGGAGGTCCGTGACAGAGTCCCAAGACAGCACCCGGGCCGCTCCCCTGCATGCGGAGCGGCCCGGACCTCGTGAGGGCGGGCGGCGCGCGTTCTCAGCGTGAGACCGGCCGGGGCGGCAGGCGGTGCAGCCGTACGTCCGTGAGGCGGCCGTCGGCCGCGGTCGCCGTCATGTAGGTGCAGTGCGGCTGGCGGCGGCGGTCGGTCGGTGAGCCGGGGTTGAGCAGCCGCAGTCCGCCGGGGGCGGTGGTGTCCCAGGGAATGTGGCTGTGGCCGAAGACCAGGACGTCGGTGTCGGGGTAGCGGACGGCACAGCGGGCCTCGCGGCCCTGGGCGGCACCGGTCTCGTGGACGACGGCGAAACGCAGGCCCCCGAGCTCGACGTACGCCACCTCGGGCAGCCGTGCGCGCAGTTCGGGCCCGTCGTTGTTGCCGTACACCCCGACGAGCCGGGCGCTGCGGCTCTCCAGCAGGTCGAGGGTGGCGGTGTCGACCCAGTCACCGGCGTGGAACACCACGTCGGCGCGCGGGAGTTCGTCGAGCAGCGGCGCCGGGAGCTCCTTGGCGCGCTTGGGCAGGTGGGTGTCGGACATCAGCAGCAGGCGCACGGCATCACCCTAGAGCGGTGGGAGGCCGGCCCCCGTCATATGAGGGGCGCGCCCGTGCCTGCCTCGAAGTACATGTCCCTGGCGCGGAACCGGCGAGGCCCCTCTGCCATCTATATCCACGCGGTACCACGATCGCGGCGTCCGCGCCCCGTGTGCCGCCGGTCAAAGCGGCCTGCTGCCACGGCACTTGCTCGGCGGCGTTAACATCGGCGCACAACGCGTCAATCCGTGACGCAAGCCACAAGCCACCCAAGGAGTCCGGACACCGATGCCGGTCAAGGTCAGCGTCGTCATCCCCGTCTACAACCCGGGGAACTACATCGAGGACTGCATCGCCTCGCTGCGCAGGCAGTCCCTGCCCCCGGACGAGTTCGAGGCGATCTTCGTCGACGACGGTTCGACCGACGACACGCCGGCCCGGCTGGACGCGGTGGCCGCCGAGGTCGAGAACATCAAGGTCATCCACCAGGAGGCCTCGGGCTGGTCCGGCAAGCCCCGCAACGTCGGGATCGCCGCCTCCGAGGGCGAGTTCGTCATGTTCGTCGACAACGACGACTACCTCGGCGACGAGGCCCTGGAGCGGATGTACGACTACGCGGTCGCCAACGGCGCCGACGTGGTCGTGGGCAAGATGGCGGGCAAGGGCCGGGGCGTGCCGGTGGAGCTGTTCCGCCGCAACCACCCGCGCGCCACCGTCGACAACGCCCCGCTGATCGACAGTCTCACGCCCCACAAGATGTTCCGCCGGGCCTTCCTCGACCGGATCGGTCTGCGCTTCCCGGAGGGGCGGCGCCGGCTGGAGGACCACGTTTTCGTCACGGAGGCGTATCTGCGCGCGGACAACGTCTCCGTGCTCAGCGACTACGTCTGCTACTACCACCTCAAGCGCGACGACGCCTCCAACGCGGGCTTCCAGCGCTTCGACCCGGTGGGCTACTTCGCGAACCTGCGCGAGGCGCTCGACGTCGTCGAGAAGTACACCGAGCCGGGGAAGACCCGCGACCGGCTGTTCCGCCGCTGGCTGCGCAACGAGATGGTCGAGCGGATGCGCGGCCGGCGGTTGCTCGCCGCTCCCGAGGACTACCGCCAGGAGCTCTTCCAGGAGATCCGCTCCGTGGTCGTCGAGCGCTTCGGGCCCGGTGTCGCGGCCGGCCTCCAGCCCACCCAGCAGGTCGTCGCCGCGCTGATCGCCGACGGCCGGCTCGACGACCTGGTCGCGTTCGCCGAGTGGGAGGTGTCCGTCACCGCGACGACCACCCCGGACGGCGTCGAGTGGGACGGCGGGCTGCTGCGGATCGGGCTGGCCGCCGAGCTCGCGTCGGGCGGCACGCCGATGACGTTCCCCGCGAAGGGCAGCAAGGAGCCGCTGGCCGGACCGCCGGCCTCCGTGCGGGAGGCGGTCGACTGGGTCGGCGCCCACAGCGTCGCCGGGTTCGGCCGGGCCACCGTCGAACTGCTGCTGACCGAGCGCACCAGCTCCGCCCAGTTCTTCCAGCCGGTGGAGTTCACCCGGGAGACGGTGCCGGCGGAGGGGGACGACCGGGTGCGTCTCGTCCTGCGCGGCACCGCGACCCTGGACCCGGCCACCGCGGCGGACGGCGGTCCGCTCGACGCCGGGCTGTACGACCTGTTCGTGCGGGTCAAGCTCGGCGGCTGGACCAAGCAGAGCCGGCTGGGGCCGGTCGCGCTCAAGGGACGTACGGCCGCGGACGCCGGGGTCGCCGGCGGCCGGGTGGTACTGCCGTACTGGACCGCGAAGCAGGGCACGCTCGCCCTGGACGTGGACACCGCGGGCAAGCGTCTGGAGCTCGGCCGTCTGACGCCCGGCGAGGTCACCGTCGCCGGCGACCGGGTCGAGGTGCCGGTGCCGTTCCACGTGCCCGGTGACACGCCGGTGCTGCTCAAGCTCACCGGGGGCTCCGGCACCGCGCCCCGGCAGGTGCCCGGCACGCTGCGTCCGCAGGGGGCCGCGGCCGTCCTGGAGGCCGTGCTGCCGCTCGGCGAGCTGGGAGGTGCGCCCTGGCAGGTCGCGCTGAGCCCGGCGCCCGAGGCCTCCGAACCGCGCTTCCACCCGCTGCCGTTCACCCTGCGGGTGAAGGCGGGCCGGGTCCAGGTCGCGGCCGTGCGTCCGCCCCGGCCCGGGGTCGGACAGCGCCTTGCGCGCCGGGCGAGACCGCTCGCCCGCAAGGTGCTCACCCGGATCCGGGCACGCGGCAAGTAGCGGCTGCGGGCAGGACACAGCGGTACGGGCAGGACAGCAGTACGAGCAGGACAGCAGTACGGGGAGGACGCCGGACGCGTCCTCCCCGTACTCACGTCGTGGGGTTCAGCCCGCGTTGTTGAGCTGCTCCAGGCTCTTGCGCAGATGCTCCCAGCTGCGGTCCCGCTTGCTGCCCCGGTTGCGGGCGTTGACCAGCGCCTTCCAGAAGGCACCCTCGATCAGCGCCTCCGGCTTGATCGCCGAGGTCCGCTCCAGGACCGTCTCGGGCACCTTCTGCGGGTCGGGAACCACGTACTCCGCGATGATCTCGTCGTACTTGTCCTTGAGGACGGTGTTCGTCGGGTCCGCGCCGAAGACCACCAGCTGGCCGGTGGGCTCGGTGTCGACCAGGACCGTCACCAGGTCGGGCCGGTAGCGGTTCAGGACCTCGATCACCTTGTAGACGTCGCCGGTCCAGGCGTTGGTGTGGCGGTCGCGGGCCGCCTCGTCCACGTTGCGCGGCAGCATGTCGTCGAAGACGATCACGCTGGCCCAGTCCGCGTACTTCTCCACGTTGATGAAGTCGCGCAGCGCGTACTCGAACAGGTGCATGCCGTCGATGAACGCCAGGTCGAGCGTGACGTCCTTCCAGTAGCCGAAGGGGCTGCGGTTGCGGACGATGTTGCGCAGCGGGTGGCGGCCGCCCTTGAGGTGCTGGAGCGGGTTCTCGCGCGCGAAGAAGTCGTCGCTGGTGGCCTTCGCCAGGTGGACGTCGCAGCGGATCTCGGAGACCACCTTGAACGCCGGGTCGATCGCGATGCTCGGTACCCGGGAGAACGTCAGGCTGCGGCCGTCGTTGACGCCGATCTCCAGGTAGTTGCGGTTCGCGCTGGCTTTGTGGAGCCCCCGCAGGAACTCGTGACGTTTCACTGGGAAATCTCCTTGCGGATGTGTGGCAGTGCTTCGTGCAGGGCGGACCACCGGTCCCGGTGCGAGTCCGGCGCGGCCCCCGCCCACCGGTCGCGCCCGGGGGCGCCGGCGGCGGGGCGTGGTGCGGGCCCGATGAGGGCTTCGCTGCTGGTGGGGCGGGCCCGCGACGGGCCGGCCGAGGTTCCGGAACGCTCCCCGCACCGGTCCGTACCGGCTGCCCCGGCCAAAACCGGTTCCGTGGAACATACCTGCTGTGAGCTTCCCATGACAGGACTTCGCGGCGAGGAGCGTGATCCGGTGGGAAAGGGCTTGCAAAGTGCGGGAAGCCGGAAGGTGGCCCTCCGGGGGCAGAACGCGGCGCCGGGTCCGCCGGAGCAGGCGCCGGCTGCGGCGGGAGAGCTCATGAACCGATCCGCACCTTGCCGTGATCGGCGATGGCCGTGCGACGGACGTCGGCGTGGACGTCGGCGTCGAGCAGGTGCGGGAGGGCACGCGGCGCGGGCGGAGAGCCTCGGGTGATCGTCGGCTCGTCGGGCCGGGCGCGGGTGATCGTCGGCTCCTCGCGCCGGGAAGGCCCCACGGTGCGGGAAACGGCCTTGTCGGCGACGGACAGCGAGGGGTCGGCCGACGTGGGCATGCTCGGACGTGACCGGATGCCGGCCCCGCCGGACGGCACGAGAGCCTTCATCTGCGTCACCCTAGCCCGGATCCGGGGGAACCCGCCGGGGTGGGGTGGGTGAAGCTGCCGCGTCAGCTGAAGCGGGGCCAGGATGCCTCGGGGGCGTTCAGTCCTCGCCGCGGAAGATGTTGTCCTCCGCGGTGTGCGCGGTGGTGGGTCCGACCCGTTCCTCGACCGCGGGCAGGCAGGTCCGCAGGTCTCCCTTGCCGCGCAGACGGCGGGACCTGGACCAGCCCGTCTCGGGCCGGCGGACGACGGGTTTCTGGGCGGTCTGGGGGGTCACGGCGGTTCACCGTCCTTCCATGCTGCTCCTCCGGGTCCCCGGTGCCGGCCGGGCCAAACGGGCCGGGCCGGCCGGCAAACCATGGGTGCCGCACATCCGTTCACCGGTGAGCCGCCACCCCGCCGCTTGACGGCGGGGTCGAACTCCGTTTCCCGGCTCAGGTGTTGGGGCGGGCCACGCTGATGTCGCCCAGGGCCGACTCCGGGTCGCGTTCCATGGCGGCGTCGCCGAGGGCGACGATGCCGACGGGGTGGCCGTCCTCGACCACCGGGATCCGGCGTACGGCGTGCTCGCGCATGAGCCTGATGGCGTGGTCCAGGTCGTCCTCGGGGGCGACGGTCACCAGGTCGTCGCTGCACGCGCCGGCCACGGTGGTCCGCTCCGGGTCGCCGCCCTCGGCGAGGGAGCCCACGACGAGGTCTCGGTCGGTGACCAGGCCGCGCAGTTCGTCGCCGTCGGCGACGAGGACGGCGCCGAGGTCCTGGTCGCGCATGATCCGGGCGACGGCGGTCACGGAGGTCTGCGGTTCCACGGTGACCGGGGCGCTGGTCATGATGTCGCTGACGTGCTGGGTCATGGCGTACCTCTCTGCTCGCAGGATGCTGCGCCCCGGGTACCCCGCCTCAGACGTCCACCGCGATCTCGCTCCACACCTGTTTGCCGCCGCTGACCGGGACCGTGCCCCAGGAGGCCGACACGGCCTCGACGAGCAGGATGCCGCGGCCTCCGGTGGCCTCCCAGCCGATGCTGGTGGGCTTGGCGGGCGTGCGGGGCGAGGCGTCGGCCACGGAGACGCGCAGCCGGTGGCCGAGCAGGGTGAGGTCGAGGCGGACCCGGCCGTCGGTGTGCACAAGAGCGTTGGTGACGAGCTCGGAGACGACGAGCAGGGCGGTGTCCAGGGCGTCGCCGCGCACCCCCCAGCCGCGCAGGACGCGCCGGGTGAAGCGGCGGGCGTGTCCGGCGGCCTGCGGGACCCGCCACACCGTCCAGCCGTCCCGGAGCGGGTGGGTGGCCATGCCGTCGTAGCGCAGCAGGAGCAGGGCGACGTCGTCGCTGCGGCGGGCACCGCCGAGCAGGGCGTCGGCGACCAGGCCGAGGTGGGCGGGGTCGGCGAGGGCCAGCTCGCGGGCGAGGCGGTCCATGCCCTCGTCGATGTCGGCCTCGGTGGACTCCACCAGGCCGTCGGTGGCCAACGCGACCAGGGTGCCCGGCCGCAGCCTCAGCGGCGTCATCGGGAAGTCGGCCTGGGGCGTCACGCCGAGCGGGGGGCCACCGTCGGACTCCGCGATGTCGGTGGTGGCGTCGGGGTGGCGCAGGACCGGCGGGAGGTGGCCGGCGCGGACGCACCAGGCGGTGCCCTCCTCCATGTCGAGGTCGACGTAGGTGCAGGTGACGAAGAGCTCGCTCTCCAGGTCCATCAGGAGCCGGTTGGCGTGGGCGACCACGACGTCCGGCGGGTGGCCCTCGACGGCGTAGGCGCGCAGGGCCGTGCGCATCTGGCCCATGAGGGTGGCCGCGGCGGCGCTGTGGCCCTGGACGTCCCCGATGACCAGGGCGACGTGGTTGTCGGGCAGCGGGATCACGTCGTACCAGTCGCCGCCCAGCTCCAGGCCCGCGGTGCTGGGCAGGTAGCGGGCGACGGCGGTCGCGCCGGGCAGTTTCGGCAGCCGGCGGGGCAGCAGCTGGCGCTGGAGCGTGCCGACCAGTTCGTGCTCGGCGTCCAGGGCGTGGGCGCGCATCAGGGCCTGTCCGGCGAGGCCGGCGGAGGCGGTCAGCAGGGCGCGCTCGTCGGGGCCGAAGTGGTGGGGGGTGTCCCAGCCGATGAGGCAGGCGCCGGCCATGCGGCCCGCGGCGGGCAGCGGCAGGACGGCGAGGCCGCCGGGGCCGACGTCGGCGAGGGCGGGTTCGAGGACGGTGCCGGCGGGCCAGATCTGCGCGCGGCCCTCGCGCAGGGCGCCGGCCAGGGTGGGCATGGCCCGCACGGGCGCCTCGGGCCATTCGCTGCGCCACTCCAGGCGCCACAGCTCGGGCCAGGACTCCGGTTCGGGCGGGTCGAGGACGGTGACGACGAGCCGGTCGTTCTCCAGCTCGGCCAGGGCGATGCGGTCGGCCCTGAGCGGGGCCCGCAGGGCGGAGACGACGGCCTGGCTGACGTCCCGCACGGTGCCCGCGGTGGCGAGGGTGGCGGCCAGCCGCTGGACCCGGGCCACGTCGGTGACGTCGGAGCGCAGCGTGGAGGCGTCGGCGACGGTGCCCACGAGCAGGGCGGGCCGGCCCTCGCCGCCGGGCAGCATGCGGCCGCGCAGCCTGAGCCACTTGGGTGGTCCGGAGGGCTGGAGGACGCGGAACTCCAGCTCGCGGTCGCCGAGGGACATGTGGCCGGCCTCGAACAGGGACATCAGGGACGGCAGGTCCTCGGGGACGGTCCGCCCGAGCAGGGTCTCGACCTTGCCGTCGAAGTCGGCCCGGCTCATGCCGAAGAGGTCCAGGATGGCGTCGCCGACCTCGACGCGGCCGGTGTCCATGGCGAGGCTGAACGTGTCGGAGGGCAGTTCCCCGCCCTCGGGGACCGCGGCGGTGGGCGGGCAGACGATGGCGTCGGCGATCAGTTCGAGGCACTTGCGGTCCTCGTCGTCGAAGCCGCGCGGGTTCTCGCTGACGGCGAGCAGACAGGCCCGGCCGTCGTCGCCGTGCGCGGGCAGCACGGCCAGATGGCAGTCGCGTGGCGGGACCCTGCGGGACTCGGCGCGGGCGGCGAGCTCCCGGGGGCCGAGGAAGACCGGCCGCCCCGACCGGTACGCCTCGGCGGGCGGGGAGCCGCCCGAGCCGGGATAGCTGTCGCGCAGCCCGTAGACCGTCCGGGGGACGCCCGCCGACTCGACGAGGCACAGCAGGTCCCCGTCGTCGCCGGGCGTGTAGACGGCGGCCAGGGTCGCCCCGGCGAAGACCAGCGCCTGTTCGAGGACCTGGCGCAGGCGTTCGGGACCCTCCGTGAGCGCGGCCAGGGCCGTCTCGGCACGCAGCGTTCTCGCTCCGCGTCCCGCAGCGCCCTGACTCACCACGTTCGCCATTACAGCGCTTAAACGGCACCTGCGCAGCCCCTGTGAGCGTTCCGTGGAGCATCCGCAGGGGTCCGAGGCCATACCCCACAGGCCACTTCCAAACCCATGCGTTCCGCACGGTGGTCTCGTGACAGCCGTGACTGTCCGTGGCCACCGCCCGGCTGGAAGGCTCTGTGGCGGGCCAAGGAGGGGGACGCATGGACAAGCGCTACGAGGTGTACGCGCTCGCCGACAGACACTTCTACGAGACGCCCGACCGGATCTCGGCGGGCGAGGCGCCCGTCTACGGGACGGCGCGCCGGGCGGTGCCGGACGGCTGGGACGCGGCGCGCATCGGCGACTGGCTGACGCTGACGCCGCTCGGTCCGGACGGGAGGCCGGAGCCGGGTCCCGCACAGGGCTGGAAGATCCACGCCTCGGCGACCCGGGAGAACGCGGACCGGATCGCCGCGATCGTGTGGGACTACTGCGTGCCCCGGCGCATCTCGTTCAAGTTCGTCCCCGCCCCGCACCTGCTGCACCTGCGCAACACCAAGTACGCGGCCCGCGACACCAGCGGCAAGTTCGTGACGATCTACCCGGCCGACGAGGAGCAGCTGCACGAGGTGCTCCGTGAGCTGGGCACGCTCCTGGAGGGCTTCGAGGGGCCGTACATCCTCACCGATCTGCGCTGGCACGAGGGCCCGCTCTACGTCCGCTACGGCGCGTTCGCGCGCACCTTCGTCGTCGACGAGCGGGGCTCGCTGGTGCCGGCGGTGCGGGACGGCGCGGGCACGCTGGTGCCGGACCGGCGGGCGCCGTCCTTCCAGGTGCCGGACTGGGTGACGCTCCCGGACTTCCTCGCGCCCCATCTGGAGGCCCGCAACACCACGACGGTCGGCGAGCTGCCGTACCGGATCGAGAAGGCGCTGCACTTCTCCAACGGCGGCGGGGTCTACACCGGCACCGACACCCGTGACGGCCGCAAGGTCGTCCTCAAGGAGGGCCGGCCGCACGCCGGGCTCGCCGCGGACGGGGCGGACGCAATCGCCCGGCTGGAGCGGGAGAAGGACGCCCTGGAGCGGGTGGCGGGCACCGGCGTAGTGCCCGAGGTGCGGGACTGGTTCACTCTCGGCGACCACCGCTTCCTCGTCATGGACTTCCTGGAGGGGCGCCCGCTGAACTCGTTCTTCGCCGAGCGGCACCCGCTGCTCGGCCCGGACCCGGACCCGAAGGCCGTGGCCGACTACACGGAGTGGGCGGTGCGCGTCCACGGGGCGGTGGAGCGGGCCGTGGAGGCGGTGCACGCGCGCGGGATCGTCTTCAACGACCTGCACGTCTTCAACATCATGGTCGGCCCCGACGAGGAGTCGGTGTCCCTGCTCGACTTCGAGGCGGCGGCGCCGGTCGAGGAGAACGGCCGCCAGGTCGTCGCCCACCCCGGCTTCTTCGCCCCGCCGGACCGCAAGGGCGTGGACGTGGACCGCTACGCCCTGGCCTGTCTCAGGATCGCCCTGTTCCTGCCGGTCACCACACTGTTCGTGGTGGACCGGGGCAAGGCGGCCCATCTGGCCGAGGTGATCCTGCGTCAGTTCCCGGACGTGCCGAAGGAGTTCCTCGACGAGGCGGTCGCGGAGATCACCCGGGACACCGGGCCGGCGGACGGGCCCACGGCCCACCGGGCGGCCACGCCTGCCTTCGTCGAACCGGGCGACTGGCCCCACGGCCGCGACTCCATGGTCAAGGCGATCCTCGCCTCGGCCACCCCGGAGCGCCGGGACCGGCTCTTCCCCGGCGACATCACCCAGTTCAACGACGGCGGCGGCCTCGGCCTCGCGCACGGCGCGGCCGGTGTGCTGTACACGCTGGACGCGATCGGTGCCGAACGGTACGAGGAGGGCGAGCGCTGGCTCCTGGAGCGCACCGCACCCCCGCCGACGGGCACACCGCTCGGGCTCTACGACGGTCTCGCGGGCGTCGCCCATGTCCTGGACCGGCTCGGCCACCGGCAGCGCGCCCTCGATCTCGTCGGGCGTGTCCTCGCGGAGCGCTGGCAGAACCTCTCCGCCGACCTGCACGGCGGCCTCGCCGGACTCGGCCTGGTCCTCGGTGAACTGGCCGACAGGACCGGCGAGTCGGAGCTTCGGGACCGTGCCGCCGAGGCCGCCGACGTCCTCGTACGACGACTCGCGCAGCCCCTGCCGGAGTCCTCCACGAAGCGCCGGGCCGGGCTGCTGCGCGGGTGGACCGGGCCCGCGCTGTTCCTGCTGCGGCAGTACGAACGCACCGGTGAGCCGCTGCTGCTCAGGGCGGCCGAGGTGGCGCTGCGCAGGGACCTGGAGTGCTGTGTGACGCATCCGAGCGGCTCGCTGGAGGTCGACGAGGGCTGGCGCACGCTGCCCTACCTCGGTGAGGGAAGCGCGGGCATCGGGATGGTGCTGGACGACTTCCTCGCTCACGGCGCCGACACCGAGGGGGAGTTCGAGCGGGCGCGGGCCGGGATCCTGACCGCCGCCACCAGCCGCTTCTACGTACAGCCCGGTCTCTTCCAGGGCCGCGCCGGGATGATCCTGCACCTCGCGCGCACGGACACGCCGGGCGCGGGCCGGGAGCGGCTCGCCGAACAGATCGACGGTCTCGGCTGGCTCGCCATGGACTACCAGGGCCAACTGGCCTTCCCCGGCCACCAGATGATGCGTCTGTCGATGGACCTGGGCACCGGAACGGCAGGGTGCCTGCTCGCGCTCGGCGCGGCCCACACGGCCCCCGGCGAACCGGTCACCGCGCACCTGCCGTTCCTGCCGCCGCTCCGGCGGCCCCCGATACGCGGTTCCGCGACCTGACGGAGCCGTGACCCAACCCCGTCCCCACGGGTGGACGACACCGAAGGAAGGAAAACGAGATGGCACTTCTCGACCTGCAGACGATGGAGTCCGACGAGCACACCGGCGGCGGCGCCAACAGCACGCTGAGCCTGCTGTCCTGCGTCAGCGCCGCGAGCGTCACGCTCTGTCTCTGACAGACGTCGTGCGCCCATGACTCCGGGCGGTCACTCCCGCGAGGGAGGGGCCGCCCGGGGTCCTGCCCCCCTCGGGAAGGCCGCCGTATGACGACTCGCACCGCGCCACCGGCCGCTTTCGGCCCGCTGGGTCCGGCCCCCGCCCGCTGCCTCGTCCTGTGCCTGGTGAGCACCGCCTCGACCGGCGCCGCGCTGCTGCTGCCCGCCGCCCTCGGCCGCGCCCTGGACCTGCTGCTCGCACGGGAACCCGCGGCCCGCTGGGTGCTGTACTGCGCCGCACTGGTCCTGCTGCTCGCCCTGCTCGACGCCACGGAGACCGTCCTCGGCGGCACCGTCGACGCCCGCACCACCGCCTGGCTGCGCCGCCGGCTCACCGGCCACGTCCTGGCCGTCGGCCCGCGCGCCACCGCCCGTTTCGGGCCCGGGGACCTCGTCGCGCGGCTCGTCGGCAACGCCGCCCAGGCCGGCACGGCGCCGACCGCGCGCGCCGCCCTGTTCGCCGCGCTCGCCGGTCCGGTCGGTGCCGTGGTGGCCCTCGGCCTCATCTCCCCCTGGCTCGCGGCCGTGTTCCTGGCCGGCGCGCCGGTCCTCGCCCTGCTGCTGCGCGCCTTCGCCCGGGACACCCGGGAGTGCGTTTCCCGCTACCAGGAGGTGCAGGGACGGATCGCGCAGGCCCTCTCCGAGGCCGTCGGCGGCCACCGCACCATCCGGGCCGCGGGGACCCAGGACCGCGAGACGGCCCGGATCCTGCGCCCGCTGCCCGAGCTGTCCGCGGCCGGTCACCGCATGTGGCGGATCCAGGGCCGGGCCTCGGGCCGGTCCGTGGCGATCGCCCCGCTGCTCCAGCTCGCTGTGGTGGCCGTCGCCGGGGTCCTGCTCACCCGGCACCGGGTCACGGTGGGAGAGGTGCTGGCCGCGTCCCGGTACGCGGTGCTCGCCACCGGCGTCGGCGTCCTGGTGGGACAGCTCGCGGGCCTCGCCCGGGCCCGGGCGGCGACCGGGCGCCTGGAGGAGGTCCTCGCGCAGCCCGCCGTCGAGTACGGCACGCGCCGGCTGCCGCCCGGGCCGGGGTGCCTCGAACTGCGGGGCGTCACCGCCGGGCGCGGCGGACGGGCCGTGCTGGACGGCGTCGACCTCGTGGTGCCGGGCGGCACGACACTCGCGGTGGTGGGCCGGTCCGGGGCGGGCAAGTCCCTGCTCGCCGCGGTCGCCGGGCGGCTCACCGAACCGGATGCCGGCGAGGTCCTGCTCGACGGCGTGCCGTTGCGCGAGCTGACCCATGACAACCTGCGCCGTTCGATCGGCTACGCCTTCGAGCGGCCCGCCCTGCTCGGCGGCACCCTGGAGGAGGAGATCGGGCTCGGTCTGCCGTCCCCCTCCCCCACCCGGGTCCGGCGGGCGGCCCGCACGGCCCACGCGGACGACTTCGTCCGCCGCCTGCCCGACGGCTACGACACCCTCGTCGCCGACGCCCCGCGCTCCGGCGGCGAGTCCCAGCGGCTCGGTCTCGCCCGGGCGTTCGCCCACGGCGGGCGCCTCCTCGTCCTCGACGACGCCCTCTCCAGCCTCGACACGGTCACCGAGGCCCGGATCACCGAGGCCCTGGTGAACGGCGGCGCCCCCGGCACCCGCCTCCTGGTCGCCCACCGCCCCACGACGGCGGCCGGCGCGGACGCGGTGGCCTGGCTGGACGGGGGGCGGGTGCGGGCGGTGGGGCGACACAAGGAGTTGTGGCGGGTGGCGGAGTACCGGGAGGTGTTCGCGGAGGGGGTGGGCGGGGGCCCTGCGGACACCCTGGTGCCGTGCACCGGGGCTCCGGACGGGGGCCCTGCGGACACCCGGGTTGCCGGCACCGGGGCTCCCGACAGCTCCCGTGCCGACACGGACGCTCGGGGCGCGGGCGCGTCGGACGGGAGGCCCGCGGAGACGGGCACTTCGGACGAGGGCGCGTCGGGCAGGGGCGCTCCGGACGCGGACGCTCCGGGCCGTGGCGCACCTGGCGGGGGGCCGTGATGGCCCCGGGCCGGCGTGGTGCCGGGTCCGGCGGGGTCTACGCCCGCGGGCTGCGGTACCTGCGGGCCCGGTGGCGGGTTCTCGGGCGGCTCGGTGGGTGGTCGGTGCTGGAGACCGCGCAGACCTTCCTCACCGGGTACGCGCCCGCCCACGCCCTGGACGAGGGGTTCCTCGCCGGTCGGCCCGGCACGGGACTGGTGTGGCTCGGGGTGGCCGGGCTCGGCGTGCTCGTCGGGGCGTACGGGACGGTCCGGGTGTACGCCGCCGTCGCCGCCTTGGTCGAGCCGCTGCGGGACGCCCTGGTCAGGCGGGTCGTCGGACGCGGGGTGCGGGAGGCGGACGCGGGGGCGCTGTCCGGGCTGACCCAGCAGGTCGAGATCGCGCGGGACACCTTCGCCGGGCTGGTCATGGTCTCGCGTTCGTTCGTGTTCACCGCGGTCGGGGCCGTCGTCGGACTGGCCTCGCTCGACCCGCTGCTCCTGCTGGTGGTGGGACCGCCGCTGGCCGCCGGACTGGGCCTGTTCGCGGCCACGCTGCGGCCGCTGGCCCGGCGCCAGGGGGAGTTCCTGGTCGCCGACGAGGCGCTGGCCGACGGTCTCGGCAGGGTCTGCCCGGGGCTGCGGGACATCACGGCGGCCGGTGCGGAGGAGCGGGTCGCCGCCGACGCGGGCCGACTTGTCGACAGGGAACAGCGGGCCGCGTACGCCCTCGCCCACTGGTCCGTCCTGCGCGTGGCCTCCCTCGCCCTCGGCGGCCAGCTCCCGATCGTGCTCCTCCTGGTCTGCGCGCCCTGGCTCCTGTCCCGCGGCGTCACCGCGGGCGCCCTGGTCGGCGCCCTCGCCTACGTCACCCAGTCCCTGCTCCCCGCCCTGCACAACCTGGTCCACGGCCTGGGCACCAGCGGGTCACGCCTGGTGGTGGTACTGCGCCGACTGGTCCGCGAGCCGACGCCGGAAAGCGAGCCGAGCCCGGTCGCCCACGCCGACACCGACGAGCCGAACGCTCACCCGGAGCACGCCTCAAGCACCCCGCCGTCCCGCGGCACGGACGGCTGCCGCCCCGCGGAACCCCCCGCCGTCCCCGCCCTCCGCCTCACCTCCCTCACCTTCGCCTACGGCCCCGCCGCCACCCCCGTCGTCGACCAGCTGGACCTCACCCTCGCGGACGGGGCCCACCTGGCCGTCGTAGGTCCCAGTGGGATCGGGAAGTCCACGCTCACCGCACTGGTCGCCGGGCTGCTGCGGCCCACCGCAGGGGAGATCCGGCTGTGCGGGTACCCCGTGCCCTCGCCCGGGGCCGCCGCGCGGCGGGTGCTGATTCCGCAGGAGGCGTACGTCCACACCGGCACCCTCGCCGAGAACCTCGCCCATCTGCGGTCCGGGCCGGTGCCCGAGAAGGAGCTGCTCGCGGCGGCCGAGGCGGTCGGGCTGACCCCGCTGCTCGAAGCGCTCGGCGGACCGGAGGCGAGCGTGGACCCGGCCGCCCTGTCCGCGGGTGAGCGGCAGCTCGTCGCGCTGGCCAGGGCCTATCTGTCCCCCGCTCCCCTGGTCCTGCTCGACGAGGCGACCTGCCATCTCGACCCACGGGCCGAGGAGCGTGCCGAGCGGGCCTTCGCCGAGCGGCCGGGGACGACGCTGGTCGTCGTCGCCCACCGCATCAGCTCGGCCCGCCGCGCCGGGCACGTGCTGCTGATGGACGGCCCGCGCACGGCGTACGGCACACATGACGAGCTGGTGCGCGAGTCACCGGCGTACCAACAACTCGTGGGCGGCTGGACGGCCGTACCGCCGAAAACCCTCGTGAGCGGGTCAGAGCCAGCCCTGCCCCTGCGAGATCCGGATCGCGTCGATGCGGTTGCGGGCCCCGGTCTTGCGGGTGATCGCGGCCATGTAGTTGCGCACGGTCCCGTGGGACAGGTGCAGGCTTCCCGCGATCTCCGCGATGGAGGCCCCCTCGGCCGCGAGGGATAACACGCTCAGCTCCCGTCGGGTCAGCGGCATCTCGGCGGCCTGGAGGAATCCGAAGCCGAGCGAGTCATCGACGAAACGTTGCCCCTCTGCGACCCGGCGGATCCCCCGCACCAGCCGTTCCGGCGCCGCCCCCTCCTTGTCCACGTATCCGAGCGCCCCCGCGTCGACGGCCCGCTTGAGCAGCCCCGGCCGGTTGGCGCTGGCCATCACGAGCAGGCGCGGCGGACTCCGGTCCGGCTCGCGCAGGGATAACTCCCCCAGAGGCGGGATGCCGTACGCGTCGGAGCATTCGAGGTCGGCCGCGCAGACGTCCGGCCGCACGGATCGCAGGCGGCTCGGCGCGGTGTGCCACGGGGTGTCGAACACCCCGAGGTCCGGCTCCCGGCGGAGCCACTCCGCCAGCACCGATCTCTCCAGACACGCGTCGTGCACCAGAAGCACCCGGATCACTGCTAGTCCCCCTCGACTCGCCGGCTCGGTTCCGTGGCCATGAACGCGTGCCCCATTGTTCGGGTCCCGGACCGCCGTCGGGCGCGAAGAATTGGCCATCAGGGTGCGCGGGGGCGCACACAGGGCGCCCGTGTGCCGTCGCGCGCTTCGACTGTGGGGGCATGGCCGGGGGCGAAACGGGTACCCGCGGGTCCTCGCCGTCGCCGGGGCACCCGTGTGCCCGCACAGGTGAGGGTTCGCCGTGCGGGACGTGGCGGGAGGGTGGAGATTTGATCCTTGGGGGACCCGGCCCGCGACAGCGGCCCGCGTCCCCTCGGGACGCGCCCGTGCGAGGAGGTGGTCGGCGTGTCCGACGGGCATACGTCCGCCCCGGCGCCGGCGAGCGCCCGGACCCGCGTGGGACGCCCCCTGCTCTCCCTGGCGCTCGCGTCGATGATGGACGAGGTCCACGCCCACTCCGGCGCGGTCTATCTGCTGGCCGCCGAGGAACCGGTGCTGGAGATGGCGGTGATGGCGGGCCTGCCCCGGGCGTTCGCGGCGCCCTGGGAGCGGGTGGGGCTGAGCGCGCCGATCCCGGTGGCGGAGGCGGTGCGGGAGCGGCGGCTGGTGTGGGTCGGCGGCGAGCAGGAGATGGCCCGCCGCTACCCGCGGATCGCGGTGGTGCTGCCGTACCCGTTCGCGCTGGCCGCGGTGCCGGTGGCGACCTCCTCCAAGGTGTACGGCGCGGTCTTCGTGACCTGGCCCGGCGCGCACCCGCCGGATCTCTCCGACCGGGAGCGGGATCATCTGGTCGCGGCCTGCGGGCGGCTCGCGGTGCGGCTGGAGCGGGCGGTGGAGGACAGTGTGCCGCCGCACGCCGAGCCGGATCTGCTGGGCGCGGCCCCGGTCGGCGGCGCGGCCGGGACGCTGGGCACGGTGGAGGCCGCGCGGATGGTGTCCCGGCTGCCGTACGGGCTGTGCTCGCTCGATCTGCACGGGCGGATCTCCTTCGCCAACGCCGCGGCGGCCGAGCTGATCGGGGTCCCGGTCTCCCAGCTGCTGGGCTCGCAGCTGTGGGCGGCGGTGCCCTGGCTCAACGACCCGGTCTACGAGGACCGTTACCGGGCCGCGCTGCTCAGCCAGGACAGCACGTCCTTCGTGGCGCTGCGGCCGCCCGGCGACTGGCTGTCGTTCCGGCTGTACCCGAGCACCACCGGGCTGAGCGTCCGGGTCAGCCGGGCCCGGGCGGTGGCGGAGATGAACCGGGCCGGTCCGCGTCCCGGGCACTCGCCGTCCCGGCTGGTGACGATCTCCCAGGTGCTGAGTCTGGCCGGGGCGCTGACCGAGGCGGTGGGCGTGCAGGACGTGGTGCAGCTGGTGGCGGACGAGATCGCCCCGGCGGTGGGCAGCCGGGCGCTGGTGGTGCTCGGCTCCCGGGGCGGGCGCCTGCATGTGCTCGGCCACCGCGGCTACCCCGACGCGCGGATCGTGGAGCGCTTCGACGGGCTGCCGCTGACCGAACCGACGCCGGGCACCCATGCCCTGACCACCGGCGTGCCCGCGTTCTTCGACTCCCGTGAGCAGTTGGAGCACCTGTACCCCGGGCGGCTGGCCACCCCGGACGGGTTCGCCGCCTGGGCCTATCTGCCGCTGATCGCCTCCGGACGCCCCGTCGGCACCTGTGTGCTGGCGTACGCCGAGCGGCATCCCTTCCCCGCGGACGAGCGGGCGGTGCTGACCAGTCTGGGCGGGCTGATCGCCCAGGCCCTGGAGCGGGCCGTGCTGTACGACGCCAAGCACCAGTTGGCGCACGGCCTCCAGGCGGCCCTGCTGCCGCACACGCTGCCCGTGCTGCCCGGCATCGAGGCGGCGGCCCGCTATCTGCCGGCCACTCAGGGCATGGACATCGGAGGCGACTTCTACGACCTGGTGCCGGTGGACGGCATGGCGGCCGCGGTGATCGGGGACGTGCAGGGGCACAACGTGACGGCGGCCGGGCTGATGGGGCAGATCCGGACGGCGGTACGGGCGTACACGACCGTCGGCCAGTCGCCGGAGGAGGTCATGCGCTCCACCAACCGGCTGCTGATCGACCTCGGCGCGGAGCTGTTCGCCAGCTGCCTTTACCTGGGGCTCGACCCGGGGCGGGGGCGGGCGGTCATGGCGCGGGCCGGACATCCGCCGCCGCTGCTGAGGCGGCCGGACGGCCGGGTGCGGGTCCTGGACCTGGCCGGCGGACCGCTGCTGGGCATCGACAGCTCGGCCGGCTATCCGACGACGGAGGTGGAGCTGACGCCGGGCTGCGTCCTCGCGCTCTACACCGACGGTCTGATCGAGTCCCCCGGCGTCGACATCGAGGACGCGCTGGCGGAGTTGGGGCGGCAGCTGGCCGAGACCGGTGACCGCCCGCTCGACGAGCTCGCCGACGAACTGGTCCGCCGCAGCGCGGCCGCGCGGGAGCGGATCGACGACGTGGCGCTGCTGTTGCTGCGGGCGGAGGGCTGACGAGCCGTTCCCGGGGAGCCGCCCTCTGATTGGCGCCCCCGCGGAGGCACGCCCGAGTTGGCGCCCCCGGGGAGCCGCGCCCGGCTTGACGGCCCCGCGAACACGCCGGTCCGGCCCTCCCGCCGGAGGGCCGGACCGTTGCACCTCCCGGGCCGGAACCGCGGTGTGGCCGGGAGGTGGTCGTGCGGGCCGGCGTCGGCAGCGGGGGGCGGGGGTGGGGGGCCGCTGCCGACGCGGCCGGTTCGTGGTGCGGTGCCGAACCGAGGGGGTGTCAGTTGTGCGACTGGTCAGCGGCGTCGCCCGCCGCGTCGCCCGCACCGTTGCCGGCGTCCTGGCCGTTGCCGGCCTCCTCGCCGCCGATCACGTCACCGCCGGCCTCCTCGCCGCCGACTTCCTGACCCGCGCCGGCCTCGTCACCGGGGCTCGCACTGGCGTCGCCACCGGCACCGGCCTCCTGGCCCGCGCCCGCCTCGTCGCCCGCACCGGCCCCGGCGTCGCCACCGGCGCCCGCCTCGTCACCGGCGCCGGCCTCCTCGCCGCCCGCCTGGTCGCCGCCGGCCGCGTCACCCGCGCCGAGCGTGGCGCCGACCGCCTGGAGGGCGGTGGTCACCGGCTGGAAGAAGGTCTCGCCGCCGACCGTGCAGTCACCGCTGCCGCCGGAGGTCAGACCGATCGCGGAGCCGTCCTGGGTGAACAGCGAGCCGCCGCTGTCGCCGGGCTCGGCGCAGACGTCGGTCTGGATCAGGCCGGTGACGGTGCCCTCGGGGTAGTTGACGGTGGCGTCGAGTCCGAGGACCTGGCCGTCGGCGAGCCCCGTGGTGGAGCCCATCCGGAAGACCTGGGCGCCCACCTCGGCGTCCGCGGCCTGGTTGATCGCGACGGTCTGGCCGCCACCGACGTTGACCTCGCTGGGCGCCTGGGTCGCCGGGTCGTCGTACTTGACGAGCGCGAAGTCGCCGTCGCCGGGGAAGGTCGCCTGGTCGACCGTGGCGATGGGCTGGCCGCCGTCGGTGTCCGCCCACTGTTCGGCCGCGACCCCGCAGTGACCGGCCGTCAGGAAGGCCGGGCTGCCGTCGGCCGCGGTGACGTTGAAGCCGAGCGAGCACCGGGCGCCGCCGGCGAAGATGGCGTCACCGCCGGACACGAAGGTCTTGAAGGTGCCGGCCGACTTCTTCACGGTCGCCATGTCGGAGCCGAGGCTCTTCACGGTCGACTCGAGGGTGTTCCACTTGGCGCCGGTGACCGTGCTGTCCGCGGTCACGAGGATCTTGTTGGTGCGCGGGTCGACGGCCCAGGCGGTGCCCGGGATGGTCGCCTCCTCCTTCAGCGTCTTCGCGCCGGCCGCCAGTTCGGTGAGGCTGTTCTCGACCTCGCGGACCTTGGCCCCGGCCTTCTTCGCCTGCACGATGACGTTGTTGTTGTCACCGGATATGACGTTCACGACGAGTTGCTGGCTGTCGGAGTCGTAGTAGGACCCGGCGAAGGCGTCGCCCAGCAGTTGCTCGAGTTGCGAGGCGAGGTCCGAGGCGTCCGTCGCCTTCAGAGTCTTCGGCGCGATGGCCGCCGCGTCGTTCGACGAGCCGTCCTGGGACGCGTTGGCGTTGGGCAGCAGAATCGCGGCCGCTCCGAGCGCGACGACGGTGCCTGCCGCGAACGCGGCCTTGCGCTTCGGAATTCGCTTGTGACTCAAACTTCTCGACCTCCTGGGGGACCGGAGTGTGTACCGCCGTACGGCAGTTGTTCTGTTCGGGGCGCCTGGATGGCCATGGGTACGGGCGGTGCGCTCGGTGCGTTCAATGCCGTTTCTTTGCACCTGGATTGCCATGCCGATTCGGCCACGGGCGGTGCCGGGCCGACCGTGGGCGGGAAGAATCCCCCATATGACGATGACGCCCGCCGAAGCCGACAAGATCCTCGCCGACAACTTCGCCCCTTGGGTGCTCGATCTCGGCCTGACGGTCGAGTCGCTCGGCGACGACCACGCGTTGCTGCGACTTCCCTGGTCACAGCGGCTGGCCAGGGAGGGCGGCGCGCTCTCGGGGCAGGCGCTGATGGCCGCCGCCGACACCGCGACCGTGATCGCCGTCTCCGCGGCCCGGGGCGCCTTCGTGCCGATGACGACGGTCCAGCAGTCCACGAGCTTCCAGCGGGCGGTGACCGGTTCGGATGTCCTGATCAGGGCGGTCCTCACCAAACTGGGCCGCCGCATGGCGTTCGCCGACATCACGATGACGGACTCCGCGTCCGGTGATCTCGCGGCCCGGGCGAGCACGGTCTACGCACTTCTGGGCTGACACGCTCAGCAAGCGTTCGGCGACGGTCGGTTGTGAACACCGACCCGAATCCTCTCTTCAGCGAATCTGCACAGCGAATGCGCAACCGGGTCACCGGAAGCGAAAGTTCTGCACAAGCACGGACCGGCGGCCATGACATTGGCGAGGAGTGTCGCATTCGCCTCGGAGGCGACAAGGACCCACCGGCTCCGCCGTGACATCACCTGTGAAGAAGTCGGCACCAAGGCGTGCGCAATTCTGCACGGATGAAGGTTTCTGTGACTCAAGTTCCCTGCTGAGGCGGGTGGTTGATTGGAAGGGCGGAGCGGCGGCGTGCTTTGATCCATCGCACCGCAGGGCCGTCGGGTCTCCCGGAAACGGAATCCGGTGCCATGCGATTGCGGCCGTCATCTGTCCCCCAGAGGGGGCCGCTCCCCCCTTGTGAAATACCCATACGAAGGGAAGTTCCATCATGAACTCCACCCCCCAGGTTGAGACCGTCGAGATCTCGGACGCCGACCTCGACACCGTCTCCGGCGGTCTGCAGCTGAACGCCCTCGGCACCGTCACCGACCTGGTGGACGGCGTCGCCCCGGTTTCCGGCCTGGTCAACACGGCCGTCGGTACCGTCGAGGGTGTGACCGGCCTGAACACCGCCCCGGTCACCGGCCTGGTCGCCGGCCTCTGATCGCCTCCTTTGCGATCTGATCACCTACGTGTGGTCGACCCGTCCCGGACCGCAAACCGGCGGTTCCGGGACTTTCGGGTCCCCTGATTTCATCTCCAGGTGAGGGAAAAGTCCCGTGCAGTTCCGCCAACAGGCCCTCGCCAAGCTCCAGTCGCCGGAGGAACTCGACCTTCCGGTGCGCTTCGCCCGTCCGCAGGGCTGGCTCGTGATGTCCGTGACGGTCGTGGTGATGGCCGCAGCCTCCGTGTGGGCGGTGACCGGCTCGGTCGCCTCCACGGTGAGCGCGCCCGCCATCCTCACGCACGGGCAGGGCAGTTACATCCTCCAGAGCCCGGTCGCGGGCCAGGTCACCCAGGTGATCGCCAAGGAGGGCACGCAGCTGCCGGCCGACTCGCCCGTGCTGAAGGTCCGTACGGCCGACGGCGACACCGTCGTCCGTACCGTCGCCGCCGGCCGGGTCACCGCACTCGCGGCCACCATCGGGCAGATCATCTCGACCGGCGCGAACGTCGCCGCCGTGGAGAAGGTCGCCCACGCCTCCGACCCGCTGTACGCCACGGTCTACGTGCCCGCCGGGAACGCGGCCTCCATACCCGAGGACGCCCCCGTGGACCTCACCGTCTCCTCGGTGCCGACCCAGGAGTACGGCGTGCTGCGCGGCCATGTGAAGTCGGTGGACCGCTCGGCCCAGTCGGCGCAGCAGATCGCCGCGTTCCTCGGGGACAGCCAGCTCGGTGAGCAGTTCACCAAGGACGGCCGTCCGGTCGCCGTCCTGGTGAAGCTGGACAGGTCGAAGGGCACGAAGAGCGGTTTCAAGTGGTCGTCCGCGGAGGGACCGCCCTTCGCCCTCACCTCGATGACCGTGGCCTCGGGCTCGATCCGGCTGGCCGACCAGCGCCCCGTCGATTGGCTGCTGCCGTGAGCACCGCACAGGACACCCGCGGCAGACGCCGCTCCGCCCCGCCCAAGCGCCCGGTCCCGAAGGGGAAGGCGAAGACGGTCCGCACGCCCACCGTCCTCCAGATGGAGGCCGTGGAGTGCGGCGCCGCGTCCCTCGCGATGGTTCTCGGCCACTACGGCAAGCACGTCCCGCTGGAGGAGCTGCGGATCGCCTGCGGTGTCTCCCGGGACGGCTCGCGGGCCAGCAACCTGCTGAAGGCGGCCCGCAGTTACGGTCTGACGGCCAAGGGCATGCAGATGGACACGGCCGCCCTCGCCGAGGTGAGGGCCCCGGCCGTGCTGTTCTGGGAGTTCAACCACTACGTCGTCTACGACGGCATGGGCCGCCGCCTCGGCCGCCGCGGGGTGTACATCAACGACCCGGGCAAGGGCCGCCGTTTCGTCCCGATGGAGGACTTCGACGGCAGCTTCACCGGTGTCGTGCTGGTGATGGAGCCCGGCGAGGGATTCACCAAGGGGGGCCGCAAGCCCGGTGTGCTGGGCGCGATGCCGGCCCGGCTGCGCGGCACCGCGGGCACCATGCCGACGGCGGTCCTGGCCAGCCTTCTCCTGGTGCTGGTGGGCGCGGCCACCCCCGCGCTCTCCCGCACCTACATCGACATGTTCCTGATCGGCGGCCAGACCTCCCTGCTCGGCGTGCTGTTCGCGTCGATGGGCGCCTGCGTGGCCCTCACCCTCGCCCTGACCTGGCTCCAGCAGGCCAACCTCCTGCACGGCCGGATCATCTCCTCGACCCTGTCCAGCGCCCGCTTCCTGCGCCATCTGCTGCGCCTGCCGGTGACGTTCTTCTCGCAGCGCAGCCCGGCCGACCTCGTGCAGCGCCTCCAGTCCAACGACCAGGTCGCCGAGACCCTGGCCCGCGACCTCGCGGCGGCGGGCGTGGACGCGGTGGTCGTCGTCCTCTACGCGATCCTCCTCTACACCTACGACCCGCAGCTCACCTACGTCGGCATCGGCGTGGCCCTGCTGAACGTGGTCGCCATGCGGATCGTGATCAGGCTGCGCGCCACCCGTACCGCGAAGCTGCGCGCCGACAGCGCCCGGCTCACCAACACCGCCTACACCGGCCTCCAGTTGATCGAGACGATGAAGGCGACCGGCGGCGAGGACGGCTACTTCCGCAAGTGGGCCGGACAGCACGCCACCACCCTGGAGGAGCAGCAGAAGCTCGGGGTGCCGAGCGCCTGGCTGGGCGTGGTCGCCCCGATGCTCGCCACCTTCAACAGCGCGCTCATCCTGTGGATCGGCGGCATGCGGGCCATCGAGGGCGGTATCTCGGTGGGCCTCCTGGTCGCCTTCCAGGCCCTGGTGACCCGCTTCACCGCGCCGATCACCCGCCTCAACGGCGTGGCCGGGCGGATCCAGGACTTCGCGGCGGACGTGGCCCGTCTGAAGGACGTGGAGAACTTCAAGGCCGACCCGCTCTACGGCCGCCCCGGCGCCGGTGACTCGACGCGCCGCCTGCACGGCCATGTCGAGCTCCAGAACATCACCTTCGGCTACAACCCGCTCGACAAGCCCCTGCTCACCGGCTTCGACCTGACCGTCGGACCGGGCCAGCAGGTGGCGCTGGTCGGCGGATCGGGCAGCGGCAAGTCGACCGTCTCCCGGCTGATCTCGGGCCTGTACACGCCCTGGGAGGGAGTGATCCGCATCGACGGCCGGCGCCTGGACGACATCCCGCGCGGCGCGCTCGCCTCCTCGGTGTCCTTCGTCGACCAGGACGTCTTCCTCTTCGAGGGCTCGGTCCGGGACAACGTGGCGCTGTGGGACCCGTCGATCCCGGACGACGCCGTGGTGGACGCGCTGAGGGACGCGGCCCTGTACGACGTCGTCGTGCGCCGGCCCGGCGGCATCCACAGCAGGGTCGAGCAGGACGGCCGCAACTTCTCCGGAGGCCAGCGCCAACGCCTGGAGATCGCACGGGCGTTGGTGCGCAGGCCGAGCATCCTGGTCCTGGACGAGGTGACCAGCGCGCTGGACGCGGAGACCGAGCTGGTCGTCATGGACAACCTGCGCAAGCGCGGCTGCGCCTGTGTGGTGATCGCGCACCGGCTCAGCACCGTGCGCGACAGCGACGAGATCGTCGTCCTGCAACACGGCACCATCGTGGAGCGCGGGCGGCACGAGGAGCTGGTGGCGCGCGGCGGCGCGTACGCGGCGCTGGTCAAGGAACGGTGAGATGACGACCGCACACGAAGGAGACGTGGTCCTCCAAGCCCTCGGCCCGATGGGCACGCGCGTCGACTGCGCCGGGTTCAGCCGCATCGACCTCGAGGGCCCCCAGGTGCTGTGGCTGGTCGTGTCGGGCGCGGTGGACCTGTTCGCGGTGGACGCCGGACAGCAGGGCCACTGGCACCACCTGGGCCGCCTGGAGCCGGGCGCGCTGCTGCTGGGACCCGTGGCCGGTCCTCAACACACCCTGGTCGCACGCCCCTTGAGGGACTGCGTGGTCCACCGCATCGGCCTGCGCGAGCTGTACGAGCCCGCGAACACCCAGACGTGGTCGTACGACGCGTACGGCAACCCCCAGTACGTGCCGCCGACGACGAGCCCGCTGGAGTACGCCCTCGCGCTGGGCGTCGGCCGCAGCCTCTCCATCCTCTTCCAGGCGCCGATGGCCGACGAGCGGGCCGCCGCACCGACCGACGACGACGTGTTCTGGATGCAGGTGCCGCCGGGCAGCGTCCAGTACGGCTCGCTCTACGGCGCGGAGGCGGCCGCCGACCTGCTGATGGACCCGGCGGTCTGGCAGTCCATGGTCGACCAGCAGTACCGGCTGCTGACCACGCTCGACCGCTGGATCGAGCAGCTGGAGCGCACCCACGAGACCCGGACGGCCGCCGGTATCAAGGCCGGTGAGGCGGTCAGGGCGCAGGCCGACCGCACGCTGCTCGCGTCGATCGGCAAGTCCAAGCAGCGGGCGACGGCCGCCGACGCGGACGCGAGTTACGCGGCCTGCCGGCTGGTCGCCGACGTGGCCGGGATCCAGCTCGCCGAGAACGCGCAGGGCGGCACCGAGAGCGACCGCCTCGACCCGGTCGAGCGGATCGCCCTCGCCTCCCGTGTCCGCATCAGATCCGTTCGCCTGGACGGCAGTTGGTGGCGGGACAACGTCGGTCCGATGGTGGGGCACCGGGCTCTGTCGGGGGCACCGGTCGCGCTGCTGTGGCGGCGCGGCGGCTATGTGGCCGTGCATCCGGCGACCGGCCGTGAGACGCCGATCGAGAAGGACAACGCGGAGGAGTTCGAGCCGCGCGCGGTGATGTTCTACCGCCCGCTGCCCGACCGGAAGCTGAGTCCGCTCGGGCTGGTGCGGTTCAGCATGCGCGGCACCGGCGGCGATGTGACGAACCTGCTGCTCAGCGGTCTGGTCACGGTGGCGATCGGCGCGCTGGTGCCCATCGCCACCGGCAAGGTGCTGGGCGAGTTCGTGCCGAAGGCGCAGACCGGTCCGATCGTGCAGGTCTGTCTGGCCGTGATGGTCAGCGGTGTGGTGACGGCGGCCTTCATGCTGCTCCAGAACCTCACGATGCTCCGCCTGGAGGGCCGTATCGAGGCGACTCTCCAGCCGGCGGTGTGGGACCGGCTGCTCCGGCTGCCCACGAAGTTCTTCACCGAGCGTTCGACCGGTGAGCTGGCCAGTCAGGCCATGGGCATCTCCTCGATTCGCCGGATGATGGCGGGCATCGGCCCGACGGTCGCCCAGTCGGTGACGATCGGCGCGATGAACCTGGGCCTGCTGTTCTGGTACAGCGTCCCGATGGCGATGGCGGCGATCGGCATGCTCGTCGTCATCGCCGCCGGATTCCTCGGTCTCGGGCTGTGGCAGGTGCGCTGGCAGCGGCGGCTGGTGGTGCTGAGCAACCGGCTGAACAACCAGGCCTTCCAGACCCTGCGGGGTCTGCCCAAGCTCCGGGTCGCGGCGGCCGAGAACTACGCCTACGCCGCCTGGGCCTCGGAGTTCGCCCGCAGCCGTGAGCTCCAGCAGAAGGTCGGCCGGATCAAGAACCTCACCACGGTGCTGGGTTCGGTCTATCTTCCGCTGTGCACCCTGCTGATGTTCATGCTGCTGGCGGGTCCGGCGCGCGGCTCGATGTCGGCGGCCGCGTTCCTCACCTTCAACACCTCGGTGACCATGCTGCTGACCGCGGTGACCTCGCTCACCGGTGCCTTCGTCTCGGCGGTCGCCGCGCTCCCCCTGTTCGAGGAGATCAAGCCGGTCCTGGAGGCGCAGCCGGAGGTGCGTACCGCGAGCACCCGGCCGGGTCCGCTCACCGGCGCGATCGAGGCCCGCAGACTCTCCTTCCGCTACTCCGACGACGGCCCCCTGATCCTCGACGACGTGTCCTTCGAGATCCGCCCCGGGGAGTTCGTGGCGATCGTCGGCCCGAGCGGCTGCGGCAAGTCCACCCTGCTGAGGCTGCTGATCGGCTTCGACCGCCCGGTCTCCGGGAGTGTCCTCTACGACGGCCAGGACCTCGCCGCCCTCGACCAGTCGGCGGTGCGCAGGCAGTGCGGTGTGGTGCTCCAGCACGCCCAGCCGTTCACCGGCTCCATCCTGGACGTCATCTGCGGCACCGAGCCTTACACGCCCGAGGAGGCGATGGCGGCGGCCGCGATGGCGGGGCTTGCGGAGGACATCCAGCGGATGCCGATGGGGCTGCACACCATCGTCTCGGGCAGCGGGGCGATCTCCGGCGGCCAGCGTCAACGGCTGATGATCGCCCAGGCGTTGATCCGGCGGCCGCGGATCCTCTTCTTCGACGAGGCGACCAGCGCGCTGGACAACGACACCCAGCGCACGGTCATCGAGTCCACCAAGGCCCTCAACGCCACCCGGATCGTCATCGCCCACCGCCTGTCGACGGTCCTGGACGCCGACCGCGTGATCGTGATGGAGAACGGCAAGGTCGCCCAGCAGGGGCCGCCCGCCCAACTCCTCGCGGACACGGGCGGGCGGCTGCACGAGCTGGTGCGGCGCCAGATGGCCTGAGCGCTCAGTCCGTCCCCGGGACCGGCGCTCCGGAGGGGACCCCGGCGTCGACGTAGGCCTGGTAGAGCTCCTTCCAGTGCGGACCTTCGAGGTGCTCGCCGCGGGCTCGTGCGTCGAGGGAGGTCAGGCACACCTCCCAGCCGGCGCCGTTGCGGGCCGCGGTGTCGGCCGCGGTCAGCACATTGGTGAGCGTGAAGCGGGTCCGCTTCCCGTCCAGTGCCTCCAGGTCGAAGTGCACCTCGTCGCCGCCCCACTCGAAGGACAGGTGGCGGGGTTCGTCCACGGCGATGACACGGCCCGTGGAGTCCTCCATGTGGGGGTCGCCGCTGAACCTGATCGCGCCGCCGGGGCGCAGCTCGATCTCGGCGCGGGACGGGAACCAGTGGGCGAGTTCGTCGGTGTCGGTGACGAAGTGCCAGACGCGCTCGACGGGGTGGTCGTAGGTGCGGGTGAAGCGGACCGCGGGGCGGCCGTCGTCCAGGGTCAGATAGGTGCCGGTGAGGTCTGCGGCCATGTGGATCAGTCCTTCGGGACAGGTTCCTCTGGGGTGTCGTCGGGGGGCGGTGCCGCCGTCTCGTCGAGGCGGCTGCCGAGTGCGTCCAGGCCGGTGTTCCAGAGCTTGCGGTACGGGGCCAGCCAGGCGTCCAGCTCGGCGATCGGTGCCGGGTCCAGGGCGTGGAGACGCCGCTGCGCGTCCTGCCGCACCCGGACCAGACCGGCTTCCCTGAGCACCTTCAGATGCTTCGAGGCGCTCGGCTGACTCAGCCCGCACGCCCGCGCGACCTCTCCGACGGACCGCGGCCGCTCCAGGAGCAGCGCGACGATGGCCCGGCGGTGGGGGTCGGCGAGGGCGGCCCAGAGCGCGGAGTCGGACATGAACCCAATATGCCTCGGCGGTTATATTCCAGTCAAGGAATACACGGGTCCACCCTCTCCCCCATCGAAACGTTGCCGTTTCGCTGGAAGTGGTCTAGCCTCGACGTGTACGAAACCGTTTCGTTTATGAGCGGGTCCCCAGTCCACTTTCCCTGGAGTGCTGAGCCATGTCCGAGAAGACCCTGACCGAGAGCGACCGGGACAGCGCCGTCGCAGCGCAGCCCGAGGCCTCGGCCAAGCGGTGGTGGATTCTCGCCGTCGTCGCCCTCGCCCAGCTGATGGTGGTGCTGGACGCCACCATCGTGAACATCGCACTGCCCTCGGCCCAGGCCGACCTCGGCTTCTCCGACGGGAACCGGCAGTGGATCGTCACCGCCTACGCCCTGGCCTTTGCCTCCCTCCTGCTGCTCGGCGGCCGGATCGCCGACCTGTTCGGCCGCAAGACGGCCTTCCTCATAGGTGTCGTCGGCTTCGCCGCCGTCTCCGCGCTCGGCGGTGCCGCCACCAACTTCGAGATGCTCGTCACCGCCCGTGCCCTCCAGGGCGCCTTCGGCGCACTCCTCGCGCCCGCCGCGCTCTCCCTGCTCAACACGACGTTCACCGACGCCCGCGAGAAGGCCAGGGCCTTCAGCGTCTACGGCGCCATCGCCGGCGCCGGCGGTGCGGTCGGCCTGCTGCTCGGCGGCGTCCTGACCGACGCCCTGGACTGGCGCTGGACGCTCTACGTCAACGTCGTCATCGCCGTCGTCGCCTTCGCGGGCGGCTGGCTCCTGCTCCACAACCACCGTGACGCCGCGAACTCCAAGCTGGACGTCCCCGGCACCGTGCTCGTCGCCGCCGGTCTGTTCTCCCTGGTCTACGGCTTCTCCAACGCCGAGACCCACGACTGGGGCTCCCCCGAGACCTGGGGCTTCCTGATCGTCGGCGGATTGCTGCTGGTCGCCTTCACCTGGTGGCAGACCCGCGCCGCGCACCCGCTGCTGCCGCTGCGCATCCTGCTGGACCGCAACCGCGCCGCCTCCTTCCTGGCCGTGCTGATCTCCGGCGGCGGCATGTTCGGTGTCTTCCTCTTCCTCACCTACTACCTCCAGCTGAACCTGGGCTTCAGCCCGACCAAGACGGGTGTGGCCTTCCTGCCGATGGTCGCCGCGCTGATGGTCGCGGCCCAGGTCAGCACCACGACACTGGTCCCCCGGATCGGCCCCAAGGTGGTCATCCCGGTGGGCTTCGCGGTCGCCGCGGTCGGCATGGCCTGGCTCACCGGCATCGGCGTCGGCTCCAGCTACCTGTCCGCCGTACTGCCGCAGCTGATCGTGACCGGCTTCGGCCTCGGACTGGTCATGCCCCCGGCCATGCAGCTGGCCACCGGCGGGGTCGCGGCCGAGGACGCGGGAGTCGCCTCCGCCACCGTCAACGCCATGCAGCAGGTGGGCGGTTCGATCGGTACGGCGCTGCTGAACACGCTGGCCGCGAGCGCCGCCACCGACTACCTGGCCGGCAAGGACCCGACGAACAAGCTGGTCCAGGCCCGGGCGACGATCGAGAGCTACACCACCGCCTTCTGGTGGTCGGCGGGTCTGTTCGCCGTCGGCGCGCTGATCGCCTTCCTGCTCTTCCGGCGCGGGGTGCCGGAGCAGGACGCGAACGCCGCTCCCGTCGTACACATGTAAGCGCCCCCGCGGGAGAGTCGTGCGCACGTAGACGCCCCGAAGAGAGCCGCAGGTCCCGAGGGCCGCCGTCAGCAGGGAGACGGCGGCCCTTCTCGCTGCCGTAGGGGCTGACCGGCCACTGCTGTACGGACAGTACGGTAGATGTGGCTCAGAGCGACGCCCCGAAGTCACGCCCCGCGTTGGAGCGGGCCTGACGTGGGTACCCACAGGTCCATGCGAATAAGCGTGGTGGATGTGGGCTCGAACACGGTCCGTCTGGTGGTGGCGGACGCGCAGGACGGGGTGCCGCTGCCGGTGCACACGGCGAAGTGGCGGCTGCGGCTGTCCGACGACGTGCGGCCGGGCGGGCCGGTGCCCGAGGAGGCCGTGGAGCGGCTGGTGGAGGCGGTCGAGGGGGCGAACCGGACCGCGGCGAGGTGGGGCGCGGCCGGACCGCTGGCCTTCGCGACCGCCGTCGTGCGGGCGGCACCCAACCGTCAGGAGGTGCTGCGTACCGTCCGGCAGCGGACCGGCGTCGGGCTGTACACCCTGCCCGGCGAGGTGGAGGCCGAGCTCACGTTCCTCGGGGCGCGCCGCTGGATGGGCTGGCGGTCCGGGCCGCTCGCCCTGATGGACATCGGCGGCGGCTCGTTCGAGGTCGCCTTCGGTCGCGGGCGGCTGCCGGACTTCGTGGCCTCACTGCCGCTCGGCGCGGGCCGGCTGACCCATGAGTTCTTCGAGGGCCAGGACCCGCCGCCCGCGGAGCTGGTCCGGGAACTGCGCCGCAAGGTCCGCCACCAACTGCGGGACGTGGCGGCCCGGATCCGCTGGGAGGGCCCGCGCACCGCGGTGGCCACCTCGCGCACCTTCCAGCAGCTGGGACGGCTGTGCGGGGCGCCGGCGGGACGCCACGGTCCCTTCATGGAACGGCAGTTGCGCCGCGCCGACCTGCGTGAGGCCATCTCCTGCCTGGCCGCGCTGCCGTCCGCACAGCGGGCCGAACTGCCCGGCATCTCCGCCCCGCGCGCCCTGCAGAGCCTGGCGGGAGCGGTGATCGGGCACACGGCGATGAAGCTCACCGGCCTGGAGACCGTCACGATCTGCCCCTGGGCGATCCGTGAGGGAGTGCTGCTGCGGCACATCGAGGACGGCCCCGCCTGGTGGGCGGAGATCGCCCGCCGCAACGAGGAGACCACCGCCCCGGACCCGGTGCCGCTGCGCCTCGCGGCCGCCACCCGCTGAACGGGACGAACAGGAAGGAGACGTCCGTGTCCGAGAAGAGGCAGCACAAGGACAGCGCCCTGGACGAGGTCGTGGGCGAGGTCGAGAAGGCCGAGAAGCGCACCCGCGAGACCGACGAGGAGCGTGCGCACCGGGGTGAGGCCGGCGACGCCGTCACCCCCAACACCCGCGCCCAGGAGGAGTCCGAGGGCGAGTGATCTACTCGGGCGGCGCGCCCAGCGGCCGCGCCGCCAGCGCGCTCGCCACTCCGTGCAGGTTGGCGGCCATGGCCCGGCCCGTCCGGTGCGACCAGGCGCGGCCGCGTTCGTCGTCCAGGTAGTCGGGGCCGGGCCCCGGACCCAGGTGCCAGTACGTCCATGCCTGGCCGGGCACGGTGTAGCCGATGTCGGCGAGCGCCCCCGAGATCTCGCTGATCACGTGGTGCGCGCCGTCCTCGTTGCCGGTGACGACCACGCCCGCGACCCGGTTGTAGGCGACCGGCCGGCCGTCGTCGTCCGTCTCCGAGAGCATCGCGTCCATCCGCTCCAGCACCCGCTGGGCCACGGAGGAGGGCCGGCCGAGCCAGGTCGGCGAGGCGACGACCAGGATCTCGGCGTCCAGCAGCTTGGCGTGCACGTCCGGCCAGGCGTCGCCCTCCCGCACGGGTTCGCTGACCACGCCCGGCTCGATGGCAAGGTCGACGGCGCGTACGACCTCCACGTCCACGCCGTCCTTCTCCAGCTGTTCCACGACCACGCCCGCCAGCGCCTCGGTGTTGGACGGGTCGGGCGACCTCTTCAGGGTGCAGTTGAGCACGAGTGCCTTCATGCCGCCCCGGAGTACCCCTCGGGGGCGGATCCAGGCGCGCGGGTGACCCACCCCGCCCCGGGTACTCGGGGCCCATGCCACACGAACGTCATCAGGAACCGTCGCTGCCGTCCGCCCGGGGACCCGTCTCCGCGGCCGTGCGGGAGTACCTGCTCGGCACCGGAGCGCTGCCCCGCCACGAGTCCGTCGCGGGCGCGGACGTGTACGGCGTCGACCTCCAGCTCGCCCTGTATCTCTGCTACGAACTGCACTACCGCGGTTTCGCGGACGTGCCCGCCGACCGGGAGTGGGACCCCGGCCTGCTGCGCACCCGCGCGGCGCTGGAGCACCGCTTCCTGTCCGCCCTGCGCACGGACACCCAGGCCCACGACAGCGTGGAGGACGCGCTCGCCGACCTGCTCGTGGAGCCCGTCGACGGCACCGGAGTAAGTCACTTCCTGAGCAAGGAGGGCGAGCTGTGGCAGGTCCGCGAGTACGCGGCCCAGCGCTCGCTGTACCACCTCAAGGAGGCCGACCCGCACGCGTGGGTGCTGCCCCGGCTGTGGGGCCGGGCCAAGGCGGGGATGGCCGCGGTGGAGTTCGACGAGTTCGGCGGCGGCCGCCCCGAGCGGGTCCACGCCCGGCTCTTCGCCGAGCTGATGACCGACCTGGGCCTGGACACGACGTACGGCCACTACCTGGAGGCGGCCTGCGCGGAGATGCTCGCCACGGTGAACCTCATGTCGCTGCTGGGTCTGCACCGCAGCCTGCGCGGGGCGCTGGTGGGGCACTTCGCGGCGGTCGAGATCACCTCCTCGCCCGGCTCCCGGCGGCTCGCCGACGCGATGCGCCGCACCGGCGCGGGACCGGCCGCCGAGCACTTCTACGACGAGCATGTCGAGGCGGACGCCGTCCACGAGCAGGTCGTACGGCATGACGTCATCGGCGGCCTGCTGGCCGAGGAGCCGCATCTCGCCCCGGACGTCGCCTTCGGCATCGACGCCACCGGATTCGTCGAGGACCGCCTCGCCGACCGTCTGCTCGGCGACTGGCGTGCGGGGCGCTCGTCCCTGCGGTCACTCCAGCCATCCGAAACCTCCCATATTTCCTGAATGCCGGGGTACTTGGCGGGCGTGAGATCACTGATACCGCCTCTGTCCCTCCCCGGCGTCTACGCCCCGCAGGAGGACACCGCGCTCCTGGCCGGAGCCCTGTCCGAAGAACCGCTGCCCCCGGGTGCCCATGTCCTGGACGTGGGCACCGGCACCGGTGCGCTGGCACTCCAGGCGGCCCGCCGGGGCAGCCGGGTGACCGCGGTGGACGTGTCCTGGCGTGCCGTGTGCACGGCCCGGGCGAACGCCTGGCTGACCGGTGCGTCGGTCCGGGTCCACCGCGGGAACCTCTTCACGCCCGTGCGGGACCAGTCGTTCGACCTCATCCTGACCAACCCGCCCTACGTCCCCGCTCCCACCCGGAACGGCCGGCCACCGCGCGGACGGGCGCGGGCCTGGGACGCGGGGCACGACGGGCGGGCCGTGCTGGACCGGGTCTGCCGGGAGGCTCCCGGTCTGCTGCGGCCGGGGGGTGTGCTGCTGATCGTGCACTCCGCGCTGAGCGATCCCGGGCGGACCGTGGGGCATCTGCGCGGGGCGGGACTCAAGGCGGCCGTGACGCGCCGTCACAGGATCCCTTTCGGACCGGTGCTGCAGGGGCGGGTGGACTGGCTGCGTCAGCGCGGCCTGCTGTCCGCCGACGCCTGTGACGCCTCCGATGCCGCCGACGAGAAGGAAGAGCTGGTGGTCGTCCGTGCCGAACTCCCCGTCTGACGCCGACCGTCCGTGCCGCGTCCGGATCCAGCACCGGGGCCCGCTGCTGGTGGAGGGCCCCGTGGAAGTGGAGCTGGAGGACGGCAGCACGGTCGCCTCCGACCGCTTCCGGGTGGCCCTGTGCACCTGCCGGCGCAGTCGCCGCTATCCCTGGTGCGACACCAGCCACCGCGAGCGGACACGCTCCTAGACAAGCGGTCGGAGACCGAATGGGTCCGACCTGCGGACGGGCCGGTGGCCCCCGCTCCCCCCGCTGTCGGCGCTCCCCCGGCAGGGGTGAGCCGAGGGGCCGGCGGACGGCCCCACTCCGTCCGCCGGCCCTCGGTACGGGATCGCCGGGTGCCGTGAGAGGGGCGGCACTCCCCAACTGCGGGCCCCTGGGCAGGTCACGGCACCACACGATCCCGGTCCCTCAGAACGTGAAGACGCTGGTCCCGTAGGAGTTCTTCACGCACTCGTTGGCGAAGGTCCGCTCGTAGGAGACGCGCTTGCCCCGCCAGACGCCGTCGACCGTGACCACCACGGGGTCGTACTCCCGGGTGCACCGGACGTCGCTTCTGCCCGCCAGGGCGTCGAAGTCCCCGTCGACGGCGCGCAGTTCGGCGCAGGCCGGGCTCGCGGCCGGATGGGTACCCGAGGGCCTCGGGGCACAGGTCAGGGTGACGGCGCGTTCCGGGGTGACGGTGGCGGCGCTGTCGCCGTGGCCGAGGGTGAGCACGAGAGCCGAGGGGGCGTAGAGGCTCTGGGGGGCGGCGGCCGGCTCGGCGAGCGCGGCCCCGGTCAGAGGTCCGCAGACGGCGGTGGCCGTGAGGCCGAGGGTCGCTGCCCAGCGCGCGGTGTTCCGCATTGTGTGCATCCTTCCGCTGGATTCGAGGGTGTCGCCGTCCGACTCGGTCGGTGCCGGAGCGGCGAGCGCGAGTCTGCCGAGTCCTGGCCCGAACTTCACATCGACCCCACAGCTTTCAGTAACCTTGCGTGTTGAATCAGTGGCTCGAAGTCACATCATCCGAACAGTAGAGCCCCTCAACTGCACGGTTCTCGATCATCCGTTCCGGCCGGATGGCCTGTTTACCCCGCCTCTGCAATAGGCCTGAAACATTCCGCTTCAGCTCTCGGCGCACCCCGCCGCGACCCCTTGTGTTCATGAAGCAGTGGAGTAATCGTCATTACATGATTACTCAGGAGCAGAGAGACAAGCTGCGCGGCTGGTTCACCGGCCGGCTGCCCGACGACCTCTTCGAGTCGCTGGTGGAGGTGGTCGTCGACCGCGAGGAGATCACCGTGATCGGCCGCATCCCCGGGCCGCGGCTCGCCGAGGGCGTCTCGGCCGCCGAGCGGGGGGCCGCCGTGAAGGGGCGCATCCAGGAGTTCCGGGAGCGCACCCGCGAGGAGCGGATGGAGGTCGCCCGCGAGGCCGAGCACACCTTCCGCCGCAAGGTGTCGTGGGGGGTGGAGTGCGACGGCGAGCGCGCCCTGTTCACACATGTGGCGGCGCCCGTCATGACCCGGCTGCGGCAGCCCGAACGCCAGGTCCTGGACACCCTCATCGCCGGCGGGGTGGCCCGCAGCCGCAGCGACGCGCTCGCCTGGTGCGTCCGGCTGGTCCAGCGGCACACCGACGACTGGCTCGCCGAGCTGCGGGAGTCCCTGGAGCACGTGCAGCGGGTGCGGGCCCAGGGGCCGGACACCGAGGAGGTGGCCGATTCCTCCACCGAGGACGCCGAAGATGGATGAAACGTCCACTGGCCGGGGTGCCGCGACGGGCCGTAGCGTCGGCACACCCCAGCAGGACGGCAGCCGCGTGCGCCGCACACCCCGTGGCGGACGCGGGCCGTCCTCCGCCGCCGCGCCACCCCGCGCTCCACCGCCGTTCTCCCCGCTGGAGCCCCCTTGTCCCCGCAGCCCGACACCGCCAGGCAGTCCCTCACCGAGGTCGAGACCCACGGAGTGGACCGCATTCCCGACGCGGACCGCACCGCGCGTCCGCTGGACCTGTTCCGGCTGGCCTTCGGCGGCGCGAACACCTTCTCCACGTGTGTCCTCGGCGCCTTCCCGATCCTCTTCGGCCTCTCCTTCTGGCAGGGCCTCGCCGCCACCCTCCTCGGCGTCCTGGTCGGCGCGCTGATCCTGTCTCCGATGGCCGTGTTCGGCCCGGTCAACGGCACCAACAACGCCGTCTCCTCGTCCGCGCACCTCGGCGTGCACGGCCGCGTGGTCGGCTCCTTCCTGTCCCTGCTGACGGCGATCGCGTTCTTCTCCATCTCGGTGTGGAGCTCCGGCGACGCTCTGGTCGGCGGCGCGCACCGGCTGTTCGGGCTGGGGCGCGGCGATCTGACGTACGCCGTCGCGTACGCGCTGTTCGCCGGGCTCGTCCTCGCGGTGTGCGTGTACGGCTTCCGGTTCATGCTGTTCGTCAACAAGGTCGCGGTGGCCTCGGCGACCGCGCTCTTCCTGCTCGGCGCGATCGCCTTCGCCGGCGACTTCGACGCCTCCTACGCGGGTGTCTTCACGGATACGGCGGACGCGGCGACCAAGGACCTGTTCTGGCCGTCGTTCATCGGCGCGGCGCTCATCGTACTGTCGAACCCGGTGTCGTTCGGCGCGTTCCTCGGCGACTGGTCGCGTTACATCCCGGCGAGCACCCCGCGCCGCCGGGTGATGGGCGCCGCGTTCCTGTCCCAGCTCGCGACCCTGGTGCCGTTCGTCTTCGGTCTGGCCACCGCGAGCATCATCGCGGCGAAGGCGCCGGACTACGTCGACCCGGCCGCCCCGGACTTCGTGGGCGGACTGCTCGCCATCTCGCCCGGCTGGTACTTCCTGCCGGTGTGCCTGCTGGCCCTGATCGGCGGCATGTCGACGGGCACGACGGCCCTGTACGGCACCGGCCTGGACTTCTCCTCGGTGTTCCCGCGGCTGTCGCGGGTGCAGGCGACCGTGCTCGTCGGCGTGCTGTCGACCGTGTTCATCTTCGTCGGGCGCTTCGCGCTGGACCTCGTGCAGTCCATCTCCACCTTCGCCACGATGATCATCACCTGCACCACGCCGTGGATGGTCGTGATGATGCTGGGCTTCTGGACCCGGCGCGGCTGGTACGACCCGGAGGCCCTCCAGGTGTTCAACCGCCGTCAGCGCGGCGGCCGTTACTGGTTCGCGCACGGCTGGAACTGGCGGGGCATGACCGCCTGGTGGGTGGCCGCGGTGACCGGCGTGCTGTTCACCAACATCCCCGGCCAGTTCGTGGGGCCGCTGGGCGACCTCGCGAACGGCGTCGACATCAGCCTGCCGCTCTCGCTCGTGGTGGCCGCGGTGCTGTTCCTGACACTGCTGCGCGTCTTCCCCGAACCGCGAGCCGTGTACGGGCCCGAGGGGGCGCGGCTGGCCCGGACCGTCGAGGTGGCGGTGGAGCCGGTCACCGGACCGGGGGCGGTGACCGTGGCGTCGGCTACGTTGCGGGCATGACTGATTTCGTACTCGTGGCAGGTGCACGCCTCGGCGCGTCGGCGTGGGACGAGGTCGCGGCGGAGCTGCGCGCGGCCGGACACGAACCCCGTCCGCTGACGCTGTCCGGCCTCGCGGAGAAGCAGGGCCTCCCGGCGGGGCAGCGGACGCATGTGCGGGACGTCGTCGAGGAGGTCGAGCGGCTGGATCCGCGCGAGGTGGTGCTGGTCGGGCACAGCTACTCGGGCGTCCCGGTGGGGCAGGCGGCCCAGCTGATCGGGGACAGGCTGCGGCGCGTGGTGTTCGTCGACGCGAGCGTCCCCGTCGACGGGGAGTCCTTCCTGGACGGCTGGCCCAGCGACGACGTCCGCAGGACGATCGAGGAGAGCGGCGGGTTCTGGCTCCCGGTGGGCCCGGAGCACTACGCCGACCAGGATCTGACAGACGAGCAGATATCCCGGCTCATCGACCGCTCGTCCCCGCATCCGGGCGCCACGCTCACCGAGCCCGCCGTCCTCACCGGCCCCCTCGACGAGCTCCCGGCCACCTACGTCAAGTGCCTCCTCGACGGCGAGGAGCCGATGCCGGTGGTGGCCGAGCTGCTGAAGAACGAGAGCTGGGAGCTGGTCGAGATGGACACCGGGCACTGGCCGATGTTCTCCCGGCCGCGCGAACTGGCCCGCGTGCTCGCCGACATCGCGGTGGCCCCGCCCGCCTGACCAGCGCCCGGCCGTCGATATCGTCGACGCACTCGACGACGAGAGGCGGTTCGCACGGATGGCCAAGCACTGGGCTGACTTCCAGTACGAGATCTACCTGAACGGCATGTCCGGCGCCGTGCCCCGGCTGCCCACCGACCTCACCCGGCTGGAAGAACTCACCGAGCAGCGGCTCGGCCCCGGCCCGGTGGGCTATGTGGCGGGCAGCGCGGGCGACGGCAGCACGGCGCGGGCGAACCGGGCGGCCCTCGAACGCCGCCGGATCGTGCCGCGCATGCTGCGGGACGTGCACGAACGCGACCTGTCCGTCGAGGTGTTGGGCCGTGCCCTGCCCGCCCCGCTGGCGCTGGCGCCGGTCGGCGTGCTGTCGATCATGCACCCGGACGCCGAGTCCGCCGCCGCCCGGGCCGCTGCGGCACAGGGCGTGCCGTACATCCTCTCCTCGGCCTCCAGCACGCCGATGGAGCAGGTCGCCGAGGCGATGGGGGACGCCGAGCGCTGGTTCCAGCTGTACTGGCCGAAGGACCCGCAGGTGGCGCTGAGCTTCCTGGAGCGGGCGAAGGCGGCCGGGTTCACCGCCCTGGTGGTCACCCTGGACACCCCGCTGCTGTCCTGGCGGCCCCGCGACCTCGACCAGGCGTACCTGCCGTTCCTGCACGGCGTGGGCACCGCCAACTACTTCTCCGACCCGGCCTTCCAGGCGGGCCTGGCCAAGCCGGTGCACGAGGACCCGAACGCGGCCGTGCTGCACTTCGTGGGCATGTTCGCGGACCCCGGCAAGACCTGGCCCGACCTCGCGCTGCTCCGCGAGCACTGGGACGGCCCGATCGTCCTCAAGGGCATCCTGCATCCGGACGACGCCCGCCTCGCCGCCGACGCCGGGATGGACGGGGTCGTGGTCTCCAACCACGGCGGCCGGCAGGTGGCCGGGTCCGTCGCCGCGGCCGACGCGCTGCCCCGGGTGGTGGCGGCGGTCGGCGACCGGCTGACCGTGCTCTTCGACAGCGGCATCCGCACCGGCGACGACGTCTTCAAGGCGCTCGCCCTCGGCGCCCGCGCCGTGCTGCTCGGACGGCCGTACGTGTACGGTCTCGGGCTCGACGGGCAGCCCGGCGTGGAGCACGTGATCCGCTGCCTGCTCGCCGAGCTGGACCTCACGCTCGCCCTGTCGGGCCACGCCACACCGGCGACGATCAGCGCGGACGACCTCGTGGAGGACCGTGTGTGAGGGGAGGCCTCCGCGTGCGGAGGCCTCCCTGTCATGGCCGGGCTCGCGGCGGGGCCGTCGCTAGACCTGGTCCCTGAGTTCCGCGGGGCGGGCCTGCGGAGCCTCGCTCCCGTTGACCGACAGCGACCCGGGGCTCGCGCCGCCGACCGGGTCGGTCAGCCAGCGCTGCTGCTCCGAGCGGTCGCGGACCTTGACCACGATGTCGGCGCCCGGATCATCGGTGGTGGCGGCGAGGGCGAGCTGCTCGTCCCAGCGCGGGATCAACTCTCCCTGCACGGTGAGGTCGTAGCGCACGTCCTCGGCCCGCTTCGCCTTGTCGTCGGCGCACTTGCCGAGGATGACCACGCCCGCGTCCACGTGCGAGTCCAGGCACAGCTCCGGGTTCGCCTCGCTGCGCAGCAGACCGTCGGCCTCGTACGACCACTGCTGGGTCACGTCGGTCGAGCAGGCGGCCAGTTCGGTGCCGGCACCCTCCTTCACCGTGCCCCGGATGTCGAGGCAGAGGTCGGCGGCGGCGTTGCGCAGCCGGGTCACCGCCGGTGCGGTGGGCAGCTGGGCGGGGCCCGGGGTCCGGGTGCCCGCGCTCGGGGCGGTGTCGGTGCCGGTGGCGCTGGTCGAGGCGGCCGGGTCGGCGCCGTCGTCGTGCGACCACAGGCCGGTGGCGAGCATCGCCGCGAGGATCCCCGCGGAGGTCAGGCCCACTCCGGTGAGGACCGTGCGCGAGGAGCGCAGGCCGCCGCCCGCGTCGGGGCCCCGGCGGCCGGGGGTCGGGATGCGCGCCAGGATGCGGCGGCGTTGCGCGCCGTGCCGACCGCTCCCCCGGCCGCGCGCGGAGTCCTGGGGCGTACGCCCGGCGCGCAGTTCGAGATAGCGCCGGGCACCCCAGCCCAGTACCGCCTCGGCGACGAGGACACCCAGACCGCCCTCGAAATGGCTCAGTTGTTCCGCGGCGGAACGGCAGTAGCGGCACTCCGCCAGATGCTCCTGGACATCCGGCAGCAGGGCGCCGCCGCGCCGAATCGGAACATCGAGGAGGCGGTTGTAGAAGCGGCAATCCTTGGTCGGCGCGAGTTCCCGATGGGCATGTACACATCCTTCTCGGAATTTTTCACGCGCCTGTTCGAGCGCTGCCGACGCGGTGTCGGTATCCATGCCGAGGAGCGCGGCGGGCACGGCAATCGACTCGCCCTCCACCTCGGTGTGCCACAGCAGACAGCGGGCGAGTCCGGGAAGGGACTGGAATGACCGCTCGGCGAGCTTGCGGTTTTCGGGCGTCATGGACTTCGCGGCGCGCATCCCGCGACCGCCGTTGGGTTTCACCAAGTCCGGCAGAACACCTGTTATTCGGTCCTCGGCCGTCCACTCCCTGACCGTGTCCCGCACGGCCACAAGGGTTCTGGGGCGCAGCGCGAGGGCCGGTTCGCCGAGCGCGAGCCGGTCCAGGACCTGGTGGAAGGCGGCGGCGGCCACCATGGAGGCGGTCTCGGACGGGGAGGCGAGACAGATCACCGCGTATTCGTGGGCCGGTTTCCAGTGGCGGGCCATGAGCAGGGCGACGGCCTGGGCGGCCTCACCGTCGGGACGCCCCCTGAGCCGGGCGGCGAGATCCTCGTCGGATTCTCCGGACGCGCCGCCCGGTGGTGGGTAAGGCGGGAGCGGGGGATGGGGGGTGGGCACTGAGCGGATTCCTTCCCAGGGGCATGGGACTCACAGAAGTTCTCCTTGCCGAAAAGAAGTGCCGGACGGGGCATCCCTTTTGGGCGCGGCGGGGGAAGCACGAATTCGCCGACGCCTCTCCGACCCGGTTCCCCACGGGACGAATGCGACCCGGCCCTTGCCCCCCACACAGGTGCATCACCCTTGCACAAGTCACTCACGGCCAACAAGGCACCCGAGCAACATCCACACCAATTGAAAGATAGTCAGAAGGCCTCGCAACTGCGTGCCCTCGCACCGGCTTTCGACATTCCATGCGCCCCGTGTGAAACCCGCGCACGCGCCGGAGCGCCGCGCACGCTCCCTCGGTGCGGCGCCCGGTAGTCCACTGGTACCGGCCCTTCTCGGAGGCCCCGCGCGGGACGGCGGCTCTCCCGCGCGAAACCCCGGCCGCCGACCCCGTTCCTCCCGCCCTCGGTCGGCGGCCCCGGGGCGGGACGGTCGGCGTCCGGCCGGGGCGGCTCGACCCGGGTCACCTTCCCCACGCACCCGGAACCCGGGTCGGCTTCCCCACACACCCGGAACCCGGGTCGGCTTCCCCACCACCCCACTGCCTCGACTCCGGGTCACCCGCCAGGCATCCGCCCCCGCCTCGCCCCGTCGCCTCAGATCTGCCAGGACCGCAGCCGGTCCGCCGCGCCGTACACGTCGGTCTTGCCGGAGATCAGATCGCGGGCGAGGTCGACCAGGGCGCCGTAGGGCGGGTCGATGCCGACGCCGCTGACGAACATGTAGGCCACGGCGGTGGCGCAGGCGAAGCGGGCGTTGGCCGACGGTAAGGGCTTGAGCAGGGCCAGGGTGTGCAGCAGCGCGGCGGCCCGCCAGGCCGGGTCGGAGTCGACGCCGAGGCGCGGCGGATCGACCCGGTGCCGGGCGACGGCGGCGACGAGGGCCGAGAAGTCGTTGATCGTGGGCTGCTCGGGCAGGACCTCTTCGTGCCGCTGGAGCAGCCAGGGCACGTCGATGTGGACGACGGAAGCCATCGTCAGGCGACCCGCCCCGCGCCCTTGCCCGCCGGTTCGTCCTCGGGGAAGGCGGCGGCGAACTCGTCGGCGTGGGCGGAGAAGAACCTCCGGAACGCCTCCGCGCCTTCCTGCAGGGCCCGGTGCCGGGCGATGTCGGCCGCGGCGGCCTCCCGTACGAGGGCCTTCATCGACGTACCGCGCTCCTTGGCGATCTGCCGCAGGTCCTCTAGCTCGCGATCGCTGAACTCCACGTTGAGAGCTGGCATGCCACCACGGTACCGCGCGGGTACTTGACCGTAAATACCCGCAGGTCAAGACGGGTTCGATGCGGTACCTGACGAACGGGAGCACGGTGTCTGGTTCCCGCCGGACGAACGGCGGACGGCGTCCCACACTCGAAGGCGGGCCCGTGGAACCGAGAGCGAGGAGCACACCATGACCGTCACCCCCGAGCGGGCACGCGCCCGTGTCGCCGAGACCGACTGGGCCGCGCTCGCCGCGGAGCTGGACACGCACGGCTGTGCTCCGACGGCCCCGCTGCTGACGCCCGCCGAGTGCCGCGACCTCAGGGCCCGCTACGAGAAGCCGGAGCTGTACAGGACCACCGTGGACATGGCACGGCACCGCTTCGGCTCGGGCGAGTACCGCTACTTCACCCACGACCTGCCCGCCCCGGTCGCCGCCCTGCGCGCCGCGCTCTACCCCCGTCTGCTGCCCGTCGCCCGCGACTGGGCGGCCCGCCTCGGCCGCCCGGCGCCCTGGCCGGATTCCCTGGAGGAGTGGCTGGAGCGCTGCCACGCGGCCGGTCAGGACCGCTCGGCGCAGATCCTGCTGCGCTACGCGGAGGGCGACTGGAACGCGCTGCACCGGGACGTCTTCGGCGACCTGGTCTTCCCGCTCCAGGTCGTGATCGGTCTCGACGAGTACGGCACCGACTACACCGGCGGCGAGTTCCTGATGGTCGAGCAGCGCCCCCGGGCCCAGTCCCGGGGCACGGCGACCGTGCTGCCCCGCGGCCACGGCATGGTCTTCACGACCCGCGACCGCCCGGTGCGCACCCGGCGCGGCTGGTCGGCCGGGGCGATGCGGCACGGGGTGAGCGTGGTGCGCTCGGGACACCGGCACGCCCTGGGGATCGTCTTCCATGATGCCTCCTGAATGAGGCGTGGGTCACATTCCGGCGGCTCGATGTCACAAACACGCCCCCTGAAGGCCTCGCAGTAGTGAGCGCGCCGCTGGGAGGCCCACCCGATGTCCGAGATCCCCGTACCCGGCACCGATGACCCGACCGGTGTCTTCGTCGAGCACCGAGAGCTGTTGTTCGGCGTCGTCTACAACATCCTGGGCAGCGTCACCGACACCGAGGACGTGCTCCAGGACACCTGGCTGTCATGGTCGCGCCGGGGCGCCGGCGGAGTCGACAACCCGCGCGCCTACCTGGTCCGGATCGCCGTCAACCACGCCCTGACGCGGCGGGCCGCGGTCAACCGCCGCCGCGAGACGTACGTCGGCCCCTGGCTGCCCGAACCCCTGGTCGCGGAGGAGACGAGCGCCGACGACCCGGCGCTGCGGACGGAGTCGGTGTCGCTCGCGCTGCTGGTGGTTCTGGAGTCGCTGTCCCCGCTGGAACGCGCGGTGTTCGTGCTGCACGAGGTGTTCGGGTACACGCACACCGAGATCGCGGAGATCATCGACCGCAGACCGGCCGCCGTACGGCAGTTGGCGCACCGCGCGCGGGAGCATGTGCACGCCCGCCGGCCGCTGTACGAGGCGCATCCGCGGGTGCGCCGGGAGGCGACCGAGCGGTTCGTGCGGGCCGCGGTCGGCGGGGACATCGCGGAGCTGATGGAGATCCTCGCGCCGGACGTGACGGTGTGGACGGACGGCGGCGGCATGCGCAAGCAGGCCCTGCGGCCGGTGCACGGCCGGGACAAGGCCGCCCGGCTGCTCAACGGGTACGCCAAGCGGGGCGCTGCCGACCTGGATCTGGAGCTGCGCTACCGGCGGGTCAACGGCGACGACGCGGCCGTGCTGTTCGCGCACGACTCCCCGTACGCGGTGATCGTCCTGGACCTCACCCCGGAGGGCGACCGGGTCTCGAACCTCTTCGTCGTCACCAACCCCGACAAGCTCACGCACGTCAAGAAGGAGGAGGCGTGACCACCACGCGGCGCCCGGCACCGGCGGGCAGAGGCGAGCGGCTGTCCGGCTGGCTCGACGGCCGGCTCGGCACCCGCACCCTCGGTGCGAAGTACCTGCGCAAGGTCTTCCCGGACCACTGGTCCTTCCTGCTCGGCGAGATCTGCCTGTACAGCTTCGTCGTGCTGATCCTGACCGGCGTGTGGCTCACCCTGTTCTTCCATCCGTCGATGAACGAGGTGACGTACCACGGCAGTTACACCCCGCTGAACGGGGTGCGCATGTCGGAGGCGTACGCCTCGACGCTGGACATCAGCTTCGACGTGCGCGGCGGACTGCTGATCCGCCAGCTCCACCACTGGTCGGCGCTGATCTTCGTGGCCGCGATGCTCACGCACATGATGCGGCACTTCTTCACCGGCTCGTTCCGCAAGCCGCGCGAGGTCAACTGGCTGTTCGGCTGGGCCCTGTTGTTCCTGGGGCTCTTCGAGGGCCTGTTCGGCTACTCGCTGCCGGACGACCTGCTGTCGGGCACGGGCCTCAGGTTCGTCTACGGCGCCACCCTGTCGGTGCCGATCGTCGGGACGTATCTCGCGCTGTTCCTGTTCGGCGGCGAGTTCCCCGGCCATGACATCGTGGCCCGCTTCTACTCGCTGCACATCCTGGTGATCCCCGGCATCATGGCGGCGCTGGTGGTGGCCCATCTGATCCTGGTCGTGTACCACAAGCACACCCAGTTCGCGGGCCCCGGCAAGACCGAACGGAACGTCGTCGGGACCCCGTTCTTCCCGGTGTACCTGGCGAAGGCGGGCGGCTTCTTCTTCCTGGTCTTCGGGGCGCTCACCCTCATCGCGGCCGTGGCGTCCATCAACCCCGTGTGGTCCTACGGCCCTTACCGCGCCGACCAGGTCTCCACGGGCGCCCAACCGGACTGGTACCTGGGCTTCGCGGAGGGCCTGGTGCGGGTGATGCCGGGGTGGGAGGTGACCCTCGGGGGCCACACACTGATCCTCGGGGTGCTGATCCCGGTCGTGATCTTCCCGCTGCTGCTGGTCTTCATCGGCGTCTACCCGTTCCTGGAGGCCCGGTTCACCAAGGACAGGCGGGAGCACCACCTCCTGGACCGCCCGCGCAACAAGCCCCTGCGCACCGCGATCGGCGCGTCCTGGATCAGCCTGTACCTGATCCTGCTGGCGGGCGGCGGCAACGACATCGTGGCGACCCGGCTGCACCTGTCGATCAACACGGTCACCTGGGCCGTACGGATCGGGATGTTCGTCGTCCCCGCGGTGGTCTTCGTCCTCACCCGGCGGATCTGCCTGGGGCTCCAGCTCCGCGACCGGGAACTGGTGGTGCACGGCCGGGAGACCGGGGTGATCAAGCGGCTGCCGCACGGTGAGTACGTCGAGGTGCACCAGCCGCTCGACCAGGCCCGGCTCCACACGCTCACCGCGCACGAACGGCCCGGTGAGCTGGTGGAGCACGCGCAGGTCAGCCTTGATCCGCCACGAAGGACGCCATCCGGGTCAGGGCCGAGTTCCAGTTGATGGTGTGCTCGTTGGTCGACCAGGACTGGATGTCGTCGATGTAGCAGAACTGGCCGACACAGCCCTGGAGTTTGCTCTGTGCGTAGGGGTCCTGGATGCCCGAGTTCGGCCCGCCGGCGAGGGTGCCCTTCGGCGGGTTCGGCTGGTTCGGGTCGAGCTGGTGGGCGTACCAACGCGCGTGCTGGTTGTGGGAGTTGACCTCGCCGTAGCCGGTGACGTACGAGATGTTCAGAGCGTTGCGGCCGAAGAGGTAGTCGATGCCCTTGAGCGCGCCGTCCCGGTACTTGGAGGCGCCGGTGATGTCGTAGGCGGTGGCGATGACGATCCCGTTGTGCAGGATCTGGTGGTTGGAGCCCCAGTCGTAGAGGTTGCCCTCCGGGGCGTACGGCATGCCGTAGGGGTGGGCCGTCAGGGTGGCCAGGTAGCGGTCGGCGCCCTTGACGACCGACTGCCGCACCTTGTCGCGGCCGGGGAGCTTGCTCGGCACGGTCGCCAGGTCCAGCCGGGCGGCCGCGGCCGTGCGGGCCCAGTCGTAGCCGACGGGGACGAAGATGTCGGCGGTGTGGACAGGTGAGGTGAGGACGTAGTCCTGGAACGCCTTCTCGCCCGTGGTGAGGTACAGCTCGGCCGCCGCCCAGTAGAACTCGTCGGTGACGTTGTTGTCGGCGTAGGTGCCGCCGCCGGTGCCGTCGCTCTCCGAGGCGTACAGGTCGGGGTGGGCGAGGGCAGCGGTCCAGGCCGTGCGGGCGGCCGCCAGGGCCTTGGCCGCGAACGCCTTGTCGTAGGGCCGGTACAGGCGGGCGGCCTGCGCGGCCGTCGCGGCGAGGTTCAGGGTCGCCGCGGTGGACGCCGGGTGCAGTTCACGCTTCTGCGGGTCGTCGCTCGGCAGCAGCGGCAGACCGGTCCACTGCTCGTCGTGGATCTTGTGGTGGGCCATCCCGGCCAGCGGCTGCCCGGCCGGCACCTGCATCTTCAGCAGGAACTCCAGCTCCCAGCGGGCCTCGTCGAGGATGTCCGGCACCTTGTTGCCGCTCTCCGGGATGGCGAGGGTGCGGTCGCCGAGCTTGCCGGGCTCCCCGGTGCGGGCCAGCAGTTCGCGTTCGTAGGTGCTGAGCAGCTCCCAGGTGGAGATGCCGCCGTTGACGACGTACTTGCCGTGGTCGCCGGCGTCGTACCAGCCGCCGGTGACGTCGAGGGTGTAGTCGCACACGCCGGGCTGGCAGGGCACGTTCCGGTCGCCCTGGTTGGGGGCCACGTTCACGTGCCCGGCGGCACGGCCGTAGCCCGGGCGCAGGTCGTCGCGGATCGCGATACCGCTGCGCTGGGTGTAGTAGTACTTCGCCGCGTCGAGACGGAGCTGCTCGTAGGCCGAGACGTCGATGTCGAAGGGCCGGCTGGTCTCGCCGTCGGCGACGAGGGTGAACCCGCTGCCCTTCCTCTTGTAGGCGCCGAAGTCGATCGAGTGGACGTTCTGCCCGGAGGAGGCGTCGACGCCCCGGGGCACGGTCGAGCCGTGGGCGACGACGGCGCCGGAGGCGTTCTTCAGCTGCCAGGGCAGCTTGATGGTGGCGTCGGTGACCAGGGTGGCGTTCTTCGGCCCCGCGGGCAGGTAGGCGACCTGGTTGACCCGCACCCGCGGTCCGGTGTCGGGCTCGTAGACCTCGGGCGGGACCCCGCCCAGCAGGGACGCGTCGTCCATGCAGAAGCGGAACGGGTCGGCGCTGCCGCCGAGTTGGAAGCCGACCTGGGCCTGCGCGGTGTCGACGGGCGAGGTGAAGGTGTACGCGTAGGAGTTCCCGGAGACGCTCAGCTGCGGGCTCACCTCGAACCAGGTGTCGTAGGGCGCCACTTGCAGCCCCACGATCGCCCGCAGGACGTGTCCCTCGGGCGACCCCTTCGCGGTGAAGGAGAACTTGTACGACTCGCCCTTCACCAGGGTCACGTCGTTCTGGCCGACGGCCGCGTCCCAGCGGTTGGCGGTGCCGCCCGGCACGTCCGCGCAGAGCTGTCCGTCGGACAGGCCGGCGGTGACGTTGCTGGTCGTCCACCAGGGCTCGGTGCCGGTGTCGAAGGTGCCGTTCTTGAGCTGCTCGACCTCGTCGGCGACGGCCCCGGACGCGGGGAGGCCCACGAGTGCCGTCCCCACGAGAGCCGCCAGGGCCAGCAGAGTGGTTCTGTGTCGTTTCACGTCTGGGCTCCTCTGGAGAGGTGCGGGTGACGCTCGCGATGGGAGCGCTCCCAGATGCGGACGCACGCCATGGTTGTTGCAGGCATGACACTGCGTCAACCAGTGGGGAGCTCCAAGTTGCGGACGGAGCCGAGGTGAACACCGTGGGTTCGTCGGGCCGTTGCGCTGATGGCCGCCGGGGTGGCACCACTACGGCCGGATTTCCCTCTTGACCGGCGTCCGGCGGCCGACAGGGGTTCGCCGACCGCGGGCGAGCGCGACGCACTAGTCTTGGAGCCCAAGTGACAGGTTTGTTCACTGAGAGTGCGCGCAATGGAGTGGCGACGATGACCCTCGTGTACCCGTTCGACGACGCCGCGACGGCGCGGGCAGTCGTCGGCGAGGACGGCACGCTGGTCGCGTGGAACGCCGGCGCACAACGCCTGCTGGGCTGGTCGCCCGCCGAAGTGGTGGGCAGACCGGCGGTGAACCTGCTGGTCAGCGGAGGCGAGGAGGCGCCCGCCGGGCCCGTCGGCACCCGCTGGGACGGCGTCCTCACCCTGTGCCACCGCGACGGCACCGCCGTGTCGGCCTGGCTGCTCGCCCATCACCGGAACTCCTCCGACGGCGGCCCCGGGCACTGGCTCGTGGTGACCCCGCTGGACCCCGGCGGCCCCCGCTCCCTGGACGACCCGCTGGGCACCGCCGTGCTGACCCAGTCCCCCTGCGCGGTCGCCGTCTACGACGAGCAGCTTCGGCTGCGCCGGGTCAACGACGCCATGGCCGAGGTGATCGGGCTCCCGGAGAAGCGCATCCAGGGGCTCAGGCTGTCCGAGATCGGCGGCAAGCAGCAGAGCGAGGAGCTGGAGGAGCAGCTGCTGCACGTGCTCAGCACCGGCCGGGCCAAGGACGTGCAGACGTACATGCGGACCGGCGGCGAGGACAGCGCGCACGCCTGGCTGGCCCGGATGGCGCCGATCACCGACCCCTCGGGCCGGGTGCGGGGCGTGTGTCTGGCCGCCCACGACTTCACCGACAACTTCCTCGCCCGGGAGCGGCTCCAGCTGGTCAACGAGGCGAGTGTGCGCATCGGCAGCACCCTCGACGTCACCCGCACGGCCCAGGAGCTGGCGGACGTCTGCATTCCGGCGCTCGCCGACTTCGTCAGCGTCGACCTGCTGGACTCCCAGGAGCACGGCGAGGTCCCGGTGCCGCTCACCGCACCGGTCGAGCTGCGCCGGGCCGCCCACCAGTCGGTGGAGCCCGGCAACCCGATGGCGGTGGTCAAGCCGGGGCACAGTGAGCTGTATCCGGCCACCTCTCCGCAGGCCGACTCGCTGGTGGCGGGCCGCACCATCGTGGCCACCGTGGCGTCCGGGCAACTGGACCAGTGGCTCAACTGGCACAAGACCCGCGCCGAGCGGGTCAAGGAATACGGCGTCCACTCCACGATGTCCGTGCCGATCCAGGCCCGCGGCCAGACCCTCGGGGTCGCGGTCCTCACCCGGTTCCGGCGGCCCGACCCCTTCACCCCGGACGACGTCCTGCTGGCCGAGGAGATCACCGCACGGGCCGCGGTCTGCATCGACAACGCCCGCCGCTTCTCCCGCGAGCGCGAGACCGCGCTCGCCCTCCAGCGCAGTCTGCTGCCCCGCTCACTGCCGCGCACGGCCGCCGTGGAGGCCGCCTCCCGCTATCTTCCGGCCGCGCGGGCCGGGGTGGGCGGTGACTGGTTCGACGTGATCCCGCTGTCGGGGATGCGGGTGGCGATGGTCGTCGGGGACGTGGTCGGACACGGCATCCAGGCCTCGGCGACGATGGGACGGCTGCGCACCGCCGTCCGCACCCTCGCCGACATCGACCTGGCCCCGGACGAACTGCTCACCCACCTCGACGACCTCGTCGTACGGCTGTCCGCGGAGGCCGGCGGCGAGGGCAGCCCCGGCGAGGTCGGGGCCACCTGTCTCTACGCGGTCTACGACCCGGTGTCGCGGCGCTGCACGCTGGCCCGGGCCGGGCATCCGGCACCCGTGCAGCTGACGCCGGGCGGCGTGGCCCACGAGGTGGACCTGCCCGCGGGGCCGCCGCTGGGACTCGGCGGACTGCCGTTCGAGTCCGCCGAGCTGGACCTGCCCGAGGGAAGCGTGCTGGCCCTGTTCACGGACGGGCTGATCGAGTCCCGGGAGCGGGACGTGGACGCCAGTCACGCGCTGCTGTGCGAGGCCCTGGCCGTCCCCGCCGGCTCCCTGGACGAGACCTGCGACCGGATGCTGCACACCCTCCTCCCGTCCCGCGGCTCCACCGACGACGTGGCGCTGCTGCTTGCCCGCACCCAGGGGCTGCCCGCCTCCCAGGTGGCGACCTGGGACATCCCTGCCGACCCGGCGCTGGTCGGGCCCATCCGCAAGCAGGTCGTGGAGCAACTGGCCCGCTGGGACCTCAGCGAGGTGTCGTTCACGGCCGAGCTGGTCACGAGCGAGCTGGTGACGAACGCGATCCGGTACGGCGCCCGTCCCATCCGGCTGCGGCTCATCCATGACGCGACCACCCTGATCTGCGAGGTCTCGGACACCAACCACACCGCCCCGCACCTCAGGCGCGCCAAGACCTGGGACGAGGGCGGCCGGGGCCTGCTCCTGGTCGCGCAGCTCACCCAGCGCTGGGGCAGCCGGCACACGGCCGACGGCAAGACGATCTGGGCGGAGATCGGCCTCCTCGACGAGGAGTGAGCGAACCTTTCCGGCCGCGCCCCGCTCGGCGAGGAATGCGTGAACTTTTCCCGCCCGCGCCGCGTCGGACCCTGATGACGGGGCACAAGGCGCCGTACGAGCGCGTGCGTGGGATCTCCGGGAGTGTGGAGACATGACGAACAGGTTCCTCGGTGTACGGCGGGCCGCGCTGGCCGCGAGTTCGGTCGCGCTGCTCGGGCTGGTGACGGGCTGCGGCAGCGGCGACGACTCGGCGAGCGCCCCGCGCACGGAGTCCGGTACGGCGACGCCCGAGACCTCGGCGAGCAGCGCGCCGAGCGGGGTCCCCACCGACGCGGTGAGCAACTCCCTCACCCCGTCCGCGCCCCGGACCACGGCCTCGGGCACCCGCTGCCACACCTCCGAGCTCAGCGCCTCCGTCGGCCGCAACAACCCCGGCGCCGGACAGGAGAACTTCCCCGTCGTGCTGACCAACGAGTCGAGCCGCACCTGCACGCTCTACGGCTACCCCGGCACCGCCTTCGTCGACGCGTCCGGCAAGCAGCTGGGCCCGGACCCCCAGCGGTCCTCGGGTGACGCGGAAACCGTGCGGCTGGCGCCCGGCAGCAGTGCCTGGGCCGGTCTGTCCTTCGCGAACCCCGAGGTCAGCGGAGCGGCGACGGCCACCCCGGCCGCGCTGGTGGTGACCCCGCCGGACGAGGAGGATCCGCTGAAGGTGACCTGGAAGGGCGGCGAGGTCCCGGTGTCCGGCAACGAGTCGTCGGTGCGGCTCATCCCGTTCAGTCCGGGCACCGGGGCCTGAGCGGTCCTCGCCCGGCGTATCCGGCTCGGGGCATCGCGGGCGAGGTCGGGGGTATCGGAGGGTTCTTACCCTGGCCTGGTTTCATGTCCGGGCACGATCAGCACGCCCTCCGAAGGAACAGCCCTGAACACCCCGCTCGCCGAAACCCTGTCCGTCGCCCTGCTCGTCGCCGTCCTCGCGTGGGCGGTCCTGCGTCCCTTCGGATGGCCGGAGGCGGTGGTCGCCGTCCCGGCGGCCGGCCTGGTGGTCGTGACCGGGGCGATCTCCCCCGAGCACGCGTGGGCGGAGGCCGAGCGGCTCGGGCCCGTCGTCGGGTTCCTGGCCGCGGTGCTGGTGCTCGCCCACTTCTGTGACGTCGAGGGGCTGTTCCACGCCTGCGGGGCCTGGCTGGCACGCCGGGCGGCCGGCTCGCCCGGGCGGCTGCTGACCGGGGTGTTCCTGCTGGCGTCGGCGATCACGGCGGTGCTCAGCCTGGACGCCACCGTCGTCCTGCTCACCCCGGTGGTGCTGGCCACCGCCTCCCGGATGGGGGCCCGCGCCAAGCCGCACGTCTACGCCTGCGCCCACCTGTCGAACACGGCCTCGCTGCTGCTGCCGGTGTCCAACCTCACCAACCTGTTGGCCTTCGAGGCGAGCGGGGTGAGCTTCACCCGGTTCGCCCTGCTGATGACGCTGCCCTGGCTGGTCGCGATCGGCGTCGAGTACGTGGTCTTCCGGCGCTTCTTCGCCACCGACCTCACCGTCGTCGACCACTCCCCCGAGTCCGCCGACGAGCCCGCGCTGCCGCTGTTCGCCCTGGTCACCGTCGGCTGCACGCTGGCCGGGTTCGTGGTGGCGTCGGCCTTCGGCGTCGACCCCGCCTGGGTCGCGTGCGCCGGGGCGCTGGTGCTGGCGGGCCGGGCACTCGTCCGGCGCCGGGCCACCCCGGTCACCGTGGTGCGGGCCGCGGCACCGGCCTTCCTGGCGTTCGTGCTCGCGCTCGGCGTCGTGGTGCGCGCTGTCGTGGACAACGGGCTCTCGGACGCCCTGGACCGTGTGCTGCCCGACGGGACCGGGATCGTCGCGCTGCTGGGGATCGCCGCGCTGGCCGCCGTCCTGGCGAACCTGATCAACAACCTGCCCGCGGTCCTGGTGCTGCTGCCGCTCACGGCCGCGGCCGGCCCCGGCGCGGTCCTCGCGGTGCTGCTCGGCGTGAACATCGGACCGAACCTCACCTACGCCGGGTCCCTGGCCACGCTGCTGTGGCGCCGCATCCTCCACCGGCAGGACCACGAGGTGGGCCTCGGCGAGTTCACCCGGCTCGGCCTGCTGACCGCGCCGACCGCGCTCGCCGCGGCCGTGGTGGCGTTGTGGGGCTCACTCCAGCTCGTCGGAGCCTGAGCTCGTCCGGGCTTGAGGCCGTCCGAGCTTGAGAGGCCGTGCCCGTTGCCGGCCGCGCCTCGCCGGGCTCGATGAGCTGTGGCGCTGGTCAGCGCCTGCCGCCGTACCCACCGCCGTAGCCGCCTCCCGGGTAGCCGCCACCCCAGCCACCGCCGTACCCGCCGCCGTAGCCACCCCCGTAGGGGCCGCCTCCGTACGGGCTGCCCCCGTACGGGCCGCAGGCATACGGGTTGGAGTAGCAGTCCTGGCCCGTGCCGGAGCTGCTCGACGGTGTCGGCGTGGGCTCGGTGGACGGCGTCGGGCTCGCCGTGGGCGTCTTCGAGGGCGCCGGGGCGGACTTCGGGGTCGGGGTGGGACTGCTCTCCGCGTCCCAGTTGACCGCCTGCATCTGGGGCTCGGTCTTGGAGGTGTCGAACACCCAGCGCTGGGCGGAGCCGTCGTCGCGGTTCTTCAGGACCAGCGCGCCGGACCCGTCGGTCGCCGCGGGCGTGAGGGCGAGGTCCTGGTCCCAGCGCGGTACGAGGGTCCCCTGGAGCGTGAAGTCGTAGCGGACGTTCTTGGCGTCGGGCTTGGTGGCGCCCGTGCACAGCGCGAGCCGCACCGAGTAGCCGAGGTGGGAGTCCAGGCACAGGTCGGGCTCGGCCGCGCTGCGCAGCAGTCCGTCGGTCTCGTACGTCCACTGCTGGTCCGCGCCGGCGGAGCACTCGGCGAGTTCGGTCTCGGCGCCCTGGACGATCTTCTTGCCGACGACACCGACGCACAGCCCGGAGTCGACGTTGTGCAGACGCCCGCTCAGGTCGCCCTTGCGCGCCTCGCTCGCCCCGGCCCATGACGGGTCGCCGGTGGCGGAGGCCGAGTCGGAGCCGGGTGCCTCAGAGGGACCGGCGGCGGACGTGTTGTCGCCGTCGGACGAGCTGAAGGAGGACCACAGGACGAGTGGCAGAACCACTAGTCCGCTCACCGTGAGCACCGCGGCGGTGAGATTGCGGCGGGAGGTGCGCCGGGCGGCCTTGTGGGCCGAGCGGCGGGAGGCGGAGCGGGCCCGGGAACGCGGTCCGGGAACGGCGGGTCCAGCGGGGGCCGCCCCCGCGGGCGGAACGGTGGGCGGCAGCGGAACACCGAAGCCCTCCCCCGCGCCGAAGGCCTGGGCAGCACCGAAGCCCTCCCCCGCGCCGAAGGCCTGGGCAGCACCGAAGGCCTCGCCCGCACCGAAGGCCTCTCCGGCGCCGAACGCCTCCCCGCCGCTGAAGGACCGCCCTCCGAAGGCCTCCCCCACGAACGGCCGCACCGGTACGTGCTGTTGGGCCTCCTGAGCCGCTCCCGCGTCGTCGACGCGCATCCGGGACGCGACGTAGGCGTCGGCACCCCAGCCGAGCACCGCCTCGGCGAGGGCCAGGCCGAGCCCCCCGTTGAACTGGTGCAGCTGGTCCGCGGTGTGCATGCAGTGCCTGCACCGCTCCAGGTGCTCGCGCAGATCGGGATCGAGGTCGACGCCACCGCGCCGGTAGGTCACGTCGAGCAGCCGCAGGTAGTGCCGGCACTCCTGCTCGGGGGCGAGTTCGCGGTGCACCTGGAGGCACTCCTCGCGCAGCCGCTCGCGGGCCCTGCGGAGTTCGACCCCGGCGTCCTCCTCGTCGAGGCCGAGGAGCGCGGCGGGGACGCCGAGGGGTTCGGCCTCGACCTCGGTGTGCCACAGCAGGCAGCGGGCGGACTGCTGGAGCCGCTGGAAGGCGCCGGACAGCAGACGGCGGTCGGCGGGCGGCAGCAGACGGGCCGCGGCACGTTCGCCGTCCGTCTCGGTTCTCAGGGCCGGGTGGAGCATCTCGCGTCGGCCGTCGGCATCCCACTCGGCGGCGATCCGGCGGACCGTGACGAGCAGATGGGGCCGCCAGGCGGAGGTCGGCCCGGTCTGGCGCAGCGACTCCCCGAACAGGCGGGTGAACGCGGCCGTGGTGAGCATGCCCGCGGGGCGGGGGCCGTCGGTGCACAGGCGCGCGTAGGCGAACGCTGCTTCCCAGTGCCGGTCCAGGAGTTCGCCGACGGGTTGCAGGGCGGGTGTCGTACCGCTCCACTTCTTGAGCTCGGCGCTCAGCTGTTCGTCCGTGACGTCGTGCGGACGAACCGGAGACGGTGAATTCGACAGGCCTGCGTCCTTCACGGCGGCATTTCCTCCCGAGGGCATGCTGCGTTGCATAAAGTCCATACCAATGGGTACGTCCGCCTTGGGCTGCTCTCTTGAAGCGTGAGGGGCGTACGGAGGGGGGTCATGAGCACACAGGGGGAAATGTGCATTGTCTGTGTGCTGACAACGCATACCTTTGCACAGGTCAGGGACGCCCAACAAGTGATCCCACGGATTTTCAGATTCCGCCCGCCCGGCACAGATAGACGTTTCGTCAGCACCGGGGATTTCGTCATTGGAAACAGGATTCAGTTAACTCCGCGAAGAGATCCAGGCAACCATTGAAGGTCCACTCCACAGCGCGTCCGGGTGCCCCGGCGAGGTCAGGCCCGAACCATTGAGCCGGCGGTCCGGTAGGCGCCGGGAGGTGTTCCGTAGCGCTCGCGGAAGACGCGGTTGAAGTGGAAGGGGCTGGCGAAGCCGGAGGCGGCGGCGACGCGTTCCACCGAAAGGTCGGTGCTCTCCAGCAGCCGGGCGGCATGGTGCAGCCGGGCCTCGCGCAGCGCCCGCATCGGTGAACGGCCCAGCTGCCGGGCGAAGAGGTGGGCGAACCGGGACGGCGAGAGCGAGACCTCGGCGGCGAGCGAGCCGACGGTGTGCGGGGCGCCGGGGTCGGCCGCGATCAGCTCCTGGGCGCGCCGCACCCGGGGGTCCACATCGGTCCCGGGCCGGCTGCGTCGGACCGCGCCCGCGGTGAGCAGGACGACCTCCTCCAGGGCGTTCAGGGCGAGTTCGCGGGCGGTGGTGCCGTGGGCGACGGCCACGGCGACGCGGTCGTCGGCCGGGGCGGTGGGGGGCGGGGTGCCGGTGCCGGGCCGGCGGGCGTCGGCCAGCATCCGGTGGAAGGCCGCCTCGATGCGGGCGTGCGGGCCGTCGTCCGAGGGGTCCGCGGCGACGACGTACAGGCCGTCCCCTGTGCCGTACGGCCCCAGCCAGGCGGCCCAGGAGGGTCGGGCTCCGCAGTGCGCCCACCAGAACTCCCAGTGGTCGGCGCCCTGTTGGACGCCGTAGCCGTGCCGGACGCCCGGGGCGAGCACCACCAGGTCCCCGGCGCCCGCCCCGGTCTCGGTCCGTCCCTGGCGCAGCGAGCCCCGGCCGCTCACCGTCCAGGTGAACAGCCAGCTGTCGGCGCCGCGCGGCCGCTGGACGGTGTAGCCGGGGAGTTCGTCGTAGTGGCCGACGACCACGAGGCCCGGCGGCGGGCCGGGATCGCCGGGCGCGGCAGTCTCGGGCAATCCGTCGGTGGTCATGGGCATCCTCCTCACCTGTGCTGCGGCCTAGCGTGACGAGTGGAACACATCGGACGAGGGAGTGGACGCATGACCGTCACAGGCAACGAGAGTGGGATCCGGCAGTTCGAGGAGGCCGGTTTCACGGTCGTCCGGGGGCTGTTCGCCCGCGAGGAGATCGACCGGCTGTGCGGCGAGTTCTCGGCACTGCACGCGAGCGGCCCGGTGCCGGGGCACTTCGAGCCGAGCGAGTCCGCGGACCCGCTGCGCAGGTACCCGCGGGTGATGCAGCCGCACGAGATCAACCACCTCGCGCGCGAGGTCCTGCTGGACGCGCGGCTGCGGGAGGTGCTGGAGTCGCTGCTCGGCGAAGAGGTGCTGGCCGCGCAGAGCATGTTCTACTTCAAGCCGCCGGGGGGCCGGGGGCAGGCACTGCACCAGGACAACTTCTATCTGCGGGTCGAGCCGGGCACCTGTGTCGCCGCCTGGGTGGCCTGCGACGAGATCGACCGGGACAACGGCGGTCTCGAAGTGGTCCCTGGCACCCACCGCATGGACCTGTTCTGTCCCGAACTGGCCGACTCCGAGGTGTCGTTCGCGAAGGAGTACGTGGCGCCGCCGCCGGGGCTCGCCGCGGTTCCCGTCGACATGGCGCCGGGGGACGTGCTGTTCTTCAACGGCAGCCTGGTGCACGGCTCGCAGCCGAACCGTACGGCCGACCGGTTCCGGCGCTCGTTCATCGGGCACTACGTGGGCGCTTCGACGCAGCGGATCGGGCACTACTACCGGACGCTGTCGATGAGCGGTGCGCGGGTGCCGCTGCCGGAGAGCGAGGGGGCCGGTCCGTGCGGTACGGAGTTCGCACCGCAGGGACCGCACTAGAGGGCACCGGTGGGTGCCGGCGTCAGCTGTGACCGACGATGGGCCGGGCCGTGTACGGCGCCTCCAGCTCCTCGATCTCCTTGTCGCTGAGCTCGAGTTCGACGGCCGCCACGGCGTCCTCGATGTGGTGCGGCCTGCCCGCGCCGACGATCGGGGCCGCCACGGTGTCCTGGGCGAGGAGCCAGGCGAGGGCGACCTGGGCGCGCGGGACGCCCCGGTCGCCGGCGATGCGGGTGACGGCCTCGACGATGGAGCGGTCGCCCTCCTGGTAGAGACGGCTGCCGAAGTTGTCGGTGGAGCTGCGGTCGGTGACCGTGCCCCAGTCGCGGGTCAGCCGGCCGCGGGCCAGCGGGCTCCACGGCAGGGCGCTGACCTTCTGGTCGGCGCACAGCGGCAGCATCTCGCGTTCCTCCTCGCGGTAGAGGAGGTTGTAGTGGTTCTGCATGGAGACGAACTTGGTCCAGCCGTGCCGCTCGGCCGTGTACTGCATCTTCGAGAACTGCCAGGCGAACATCGAACTGGCCCCGATGTAGCGGACCTTGCCCGCCTTCACCAGGTCGTGCAGGGCCTCCATGGTCTCCTCGACCGGGGTGTGCGGGTCGAAGCGGTGGATCTGGTAGAGGTCGACGTAGTCGGTGCCCAGGCGCCGGAGGCTGTGGTCGATCTCCGTCATGATGGCCTTGCGGGACAGCCCCGCCGCGTTCTGCCCGGACCGCATCCGGCCGTTCACCTTCGTCGCCAGCACGATCTCGTCGCGGTCGGCGAAGTCCGCGAGGGCCTTGCCGACGATCTCCTCGCTGGTGCCGTCGGAGTAGACGTTCGCGGTGTCGAAGAAGTTGATGCCCGCGTCCAGGGCCTGCCGGATCAGTGGCCGCGACGCCTCCTCGTCGAGGGTCCACTCGTGCACGCCGCGGTCCGGCAGGCCGTAGGACATGCAACCCAGACAGATCCGCGACACGTCCAGGCCCGTCGAACCGAGCTTCACGTACTGCATCGTTGCTGCTCCTGCCTTCGAGAGGGGTCCGAAGGGGAGCCTACGGCTTCGGGTGCGCCCGGTGTCCCCGAGTCGCGGACCCGCGCTCAGCGTCCTTGCGGCTCGACCAGGTCCAGCGCCCGTTCCCACCCGAACTCCTCGCCCTCCGCGCCCTGAAAGGGGTGTCCGAACCGTACGCCCATCCCCCGCAGCCGGGTCAGGCTGTCCTGGTAGGCGGGGTGGGCGGCGAGGTCGTCGGAGACGCAGGGGAGGACGCCGGTCGGGACGCCCTGGCCGGCCACCTCGCACAGGGTGCCCACGGCGAGGGTGTCGGCGATGCCCGCCGCCCACTTGTTGACGGTGTTGAAGGTGGCCGGGGCGACCACGACCGCGTCGGGCGCCGGGAAGGGCCGCGGCTCTCCGGGGCGGCGCCAGGCGGAGCGGATCGGACGGCCGGTCTGCGCCTCGACGGCGACCGTGTCGAAGAAGCCGTTCATGGCGGTGGGCGTGGCGATGACCCCGACCCGCCACCGGCGCTCCTGCGCGGCGGTGATCAGCTTGCCGACGCCGGCGGCGATGCCGGCGGCGCAGACGACGACGTACAAGAAGGGCGGTATCTCGTCCTGTTCGCTCACGCCGGAACCCTACTCAAGCGGGAAGGACAGCCCCCGCTCCGTCTCGGGCCGCGGGCCGTGGATCCGGCGCTCCTGCTCCTCGATCGGCACGTCGTCGATGCTCGCCTCGCGCCGGGTCATCAGCCCGTGCTCGTCGAACTCCCACAGCTCGTTGCCGTACGACCGCCACCACTGCCCTCCGGCGTCCCGGCACTCGTACTGGAAGCGGACCGCGATGCGGTTGCCGTCGTACGCCCACAGGTCCTTGCGCAGCGCGTACTCCCGCTCGCGGGCCCACTTCGCGGTGAGGAACTCGACGATCCGGGCGCGGCCGGTGAGGAAGGTGTCGCGGTTGCGCCACACGGAGTCCTCGGAGTAGGCGAGCGCCACCCGCCGCGGTTCCCGGGTGTTCCAGGCGTCCTCGGCGGCCTGCACCTTCTGGGCGGCGGTCTCGCGGGTGAAGGGCGGCAGCGGCGGGCGGTCGGTCATGTGATCCTCCGGGACGGCCATGCGAGAACGTGCGTTCTCCGGGTGGCTGCTACCGTAGGAGAACGCACGTTCTCACGTCAAGGAGTGGTCGTCCATGGACAGCGCAGTGGCCCGAGAGCGGGTGCTGGACGCCGCGGAGGAGCTGTTCTACGGACGGGGCATCCAGTCCGTCGGCATGGACGACATCCGCGGCACCTCCGGCGTCTCGCTCAAGCGGCTCTACCAGCTCTTCCCGGCCAAGGAGCAGCTGGTGGAGGCCTATCTGGAGCGCCGGGACGGGCGCTGGCGGGGGCGGCTCGCGCAGTTCGTGGAGCGCCGGGCGGACCCGGACGCACGGATCCTCGCCGTCTTCGAGTGGCTGGAGCGGTGGTTCGGCGAGGAGGGCTTCCGCGGGTGCGCCTGGATCAACTCCTACGGCGAGCTGGGCGCCACCTCGGATCGGGTGGCGCACCAGGTCCGGGCGCACAAGAGGGCGTTCGGGGACTACCTCGACGCACTGGTGGCCGACGCCGGGCGCCCCGCCGAACTGGCCGCGCCACTGTTCCTGCTCGCCGAGGGGGCGATGGTGACGGCGGGCATCACCCGGAGCACACAGCCCGCCGTCCAGGCGCGGGAGGCGGCCCGGCTGCTGCTGGACCGCTGAGGCCGGAACCGGGTCAGGCGACCGTCTCCGACACCGTGATGGCGGCGACGGGGCAGGCCCGGGCGGCCTCCCGGACCATGGGGTCGCCGCCGCCGTCCTGTCTGCCGGGCAGAAGCGCGCTGTAGCCGTCGTCGTCCTGGGTGAAGACGCCCGGGGCGGCCAGGGCGCACTGGCCCGCCCCGATACAGACGTCCCTGTCGATGTCGATGTGCATGAGCGGGGCCTCTCACCAGGTCACGGGGAGCTCCAGCATCCCCTGGATGGTGTCGCCGGGTTTGAAGGGGATCTCCTCGGCGGGGGCGGCGAGGCGCAGGGTGGGCAACCGGTCGAAGAGGGTGCGCAGGGCGATCTCCAGTTCGGCGCGGGCGAGGTTCTGGCCGAGGCACTGGTGGATGCCGAAGCCGAACCCGATGTGGTGCCGGGCGGGCCGGTGCCAGTCCAGGGTGTCCGGGTCGGTGTAGACGTCCTCGTCGCGGTTGACGACCGAGGTCGAGAAGACGACTCCCTCGCCCGCCCGGATCGTCGTCCCGGCCACCTCGATGTCCTCCAGGGCCAGCCGCAGCAGTCCGTCGGCGATCGACAGCATCCGCATGAGCTCCTCGACCGCTGCCGGGACCAGCGCCGGGTCGGTGCGCAGCTCGGCGAGCCGGTCCGGGTGCCGGAGGAGGGTGAAGGTGCCGAGGGAGATCATGTTGGCGGTGGTCTCGTGGCCGGCGACCAGCAGGATGATCGCCAGCGCGATCACGTCCTCGCGGGTCAGCTCGCCGTCCCGCAGCTGCCCGTGGACGAGTTCGTCGAGCACGCCGTCGCCCGGCTCCGGCTGCTTCTGCTTGTGGTCGATCAACTCGTCGACGTACTCCTCGAGTCGGTCGCGCGCGTCCATGACGTCGTCGGCCGTGGGACCGCGCAGCAGCCGCCGGGACTGCCCCTCGAAGAAGTCGTGGTCGGCGTAGGGCACGCCGAGCAGGGCGCAGATCACGGTCGAGGGGACGGGCAGCGCGAAGGCGCTCACCAGCTCGGCGGGCGGCCCCTGCGCGATCATCGCGTCGATGCGTTCGTCGACGATCTCCTGGATGCGGGGGCGGAGCGCGGTGGCCCGGCGGAGCGTGAAACTGGGGACCATCATGCGCCGCTGGATCCGGTGCTCGGGGTCGTCGACGCCCAGCAGCGCGGTCCTCCGCTTCCTGAGCCCGGCGAAGCGTTCCGTGGGCGCCGGGAAGCCGTCGCGGGTGCGGTCGGTGGACAGCCGGGGGTCGGCGAGCAGGGCGCGCGCGGTGTCATGGCCGGTGACCAGCCAGGCCGGACGGCCGTCGAAGAGGGCGATCCGGGACAGCGGGCGGGCGGCGCGCAGGGGGTCGTAGGCGGTCGGCGGGTGGTAGGGGCAGGTCCGGTCCTGGGGGAACGCGACAGGTTCCGTTTCCGTCATGGAAGACCTCGCAGACGAAGGGTGCGTCGTGCAGATCCTCATTAGATGCCCGGGGCATCTATAGGGCGACGGGAAGTTCGGCCAGATCGGTGACGCGGGGAATCTGGCCGGGGATCGCCGCCGTGGAGCGGGAATCGGCGGACGGTCCGCCCGGCGCACGGGGTCCACCTCGGAAATGCGCTTGCCGTGGCCGGTTCCCAGCCCCCATGATCTGGCCATGCTGACGACCGAAGCCTTCCTGCCGCCGACCGCCACCGCCGTTCTTCCGGTGCGCGTCCAGCAGCAGCCCGGCCGACCGTGGGGGCCCACGCTTCCGCGCTCGTGACCGCCGCGCTCGTCGCGGGGCTGCTCGCGGGGTACGGCATCGCCGTTCCCGTCGGCGCGGTCGCGACCTATCTCGTCTCCCTCACCGCCCGTACGTCCCTGCGCACCGGTGTCTGCGCCGCGCTCGGTGTGGCCACGGCCGACGGGCTGTACGCCCTGGTGGCCACGGTGGCCGGCTCGGCCGTCGCCGCGCTGCTGCGGCCGGTGCTCGACCCGCTGCGCTGGGCGGCCGCCCTGGTCCTGGTGGTGCTGGCGGTCCGCGGCGCGGTGACGGCCGTGCGCCAGTACCGCGCCCATCGCCTCGCCACCCGCACCACCCCGCCGCCCCCGAGCCCGGCCCGGGCCTATCTGGGCCTGCTCGGCATCACCCTCCTCAACCCGACCACCGTGATCTACTTCGCGGCCCTGGTCCTCGGCACCCGGGCCGAGGACGCCGTACGGCCCCTGGAACAGGGCGTGTTCGTCCTCGCGGCGTTCGTCGCCTCGGCGAGCTGGCAACTCCTGCTGGCCGGCGGCGGCGCCCTGCTGGGACGCACGCTGACGGGACACCGGGGTCGCCTGGTGACGGCCCTGGTGTCGAGTGCCGTGATCACGGGGCTGGCCGTGCGGATGATTCTGCCGTGAGAAGGGCCCGCCGCTGGGTAACCCGGTGGGGATGAATCCCGCGCGGGACGGTGTTGACGTCCCGTGCGGGAACCCGGTAGCGGACGACTAGGAGACGGTGACGATGCCTCTTGAGGGCGAGTACCAGCCCAGCCCGACCCAATGGGTGCGTGATCAGGTGGAGTTGTACGAGAGCTCCGGTGGTACCAAGGGGACCACCCTCATGGACACCGGGAGGCCGGTCATCGTGCTGACGACGCGGGGTGCGAAGAGCGGCAGCATCCGCAAGACCCCGCTGATGCGCGTCGAGCACGACGGCCGGTACGCGGCGGTCGCCTCGCTGGGCGGGGCGCCCAAGCACCCGGTCTGGTACCACAACGTCAAGGCCGATCCGCTGGTCGAGGTCCAGGACGGGCCGGTCAAGCGGGACTTCAGGGCCCGTGAGATCACCGGCGCGGAGAAGGACGAGTGGTGGGAGCGGGCCGTCGCGGCCTATCCGTCGTACGCCGACTACCAGAAGAAGACGGACCGGGTCATACCGGTCTTCGTCCTGGAGCCCGTCGACGAGGACTGACGGCCCTCGAGAAAATTTCTCCGCTGAAGACGCATGACCCGGTTTCGGCCGGGCACCCGTCCGTCAGGCCCCGCCGCGTTCCCCCGTCGCGGCGGGGCTTTCTCGTGCTTCCTCGGTGGGCCGGTCGGTGACGTCGAGGAAGATCTGGTCCGCTTCGGCGACGGTCGTGGCGACCGACCGCTTGATCCGTACGGCGACCTCCTCGACCCGCTCGCTGTCCAGGCCCGGCACCAGGTCGACCCGGGCGGCGACCAGCAGCGAGTCCAGCCCCATCTTCATGGTGAACAGGGCCTCCACGCTGTCGATCTCGGGCTGCGCGTCCAGCAGTGCCCGGATCCGGGCGCTGGCCTCCGGGTCGGCGGCCTCGCCGATCAGCTGCCCCATGGCCTCGCGGCCCAGCCGGTAGGCCACGTAGACCAGCAGCACGCCGATGGCCAGGGACGCGGACGCCTCCCAGACGACCTGCCCGGTGACCATGTGCAGTGCCATGCCGATCATCGCCAGGGTCACGCCGAGCACCGCCGTGCCGTCCTCGGCGACCACCGTGCGCAGGGCGGGGTCCCGCATGCCCTGGGCCGCGCCGCCCTGCTTGTGCACCTGGTGCAGCGCCCGCACCAGCGAGATCCCCTCGGCGAGGAAGGCCACGCCCAGCACGATCAGGCCCGCCACATAGCCGCTGAGCTTCTCCTCGGCCCCGTTGCGAAGTGCTTCCACGCCCTGGAAGACGGAGAAGCAGCCGCCCATCACGAAGATCCCCACGGCCGCGAGCAGCGACCAGAAGAACCTCTCCTTGCCGTAGCCGAAGGGATGGCGCCGGTCGGCGGGGCGGCGGCTGCGGTGCAGTGCGGCCAGCAGGAAGACCTCGTTGAGGCTGTCCGCGACGGAGTGCGCCGCCTCCGACAGCAGGGCGGGCGAGCCCGCCAGGAGGCCTCCCACGGCCTTGGCGACCGCGATCACCAGGTTCGCCGCGAGCGCCACCAGCACGGTGACGCGTGTCTTCCGGTCCGCTTTTTCGTTCGTCGATGTCCCGCTCACCCTCGCCGGTTGCCCGCCGCCAGGGCACTCACACCGTGCCGACTCCCGAAAACGGGGAACGCGTCCACCAGGACAGGTCACACGGGAGGAAGCATGGACAGCGCCGGCGACGGCAACAGCGCGTACGGCCAGAAGGCGTTCAAGCGGTCCAAGAGCCATTTCGCGGACCGGGTCACGGCCGACGCGCGGGACGGCTGGCCGGTGGAGGCCGGCCGCTACCGCCTCGTGGTGAGCCGTGCGTGTCCCTGGGCGAGCCGGGCCGTGATCTCGCGGCGGCTGCTCGGTCTGGAGGACGCCCTGTCGATGGGGATCACGGACCCGATCCAGGACGACCGGAGCTGGCGTTTCACGCTGGATCCGGACGGCCGCGACCCGGTGCTCGGCATCCGCTACCTCAGCGAGGCCTACGACAAGCGGGAGAGCGACTATCCGGGCGGGGTGAGCGTGCCCGCGCTGGTGGACATACCGAGCGGGAAGCTCGTCACCAACGACTACCAGCAGCTCACCCTGGACCTGGCCACCGAGTGGACGGCCCTGCACCGCGAGGGCGCTCCGGACCTGTATCCGAGGGCGCTGCGGGACGAGATCGACACGGTGATGGCGGACGTCTACGAGGACGTCAACAACGGGGTGTACCGGGCGGGGTTCGCCACCGGGCAGGAGGAGTACGAGGAGGCCTGTGCGGGCGTGTTCCGCCGGCTCGACCTGCTGACCCCTCGGCTGGCCCGGCAGCGGTACCTCGTCGGGGACACCATCACCGAGGCGGACATCCGGCTGTTCACCACGCTGGTGCGTTTCGACGCCGTCTACCACGGTCACTTCAAGTGCAACCGCTGGAAGCTGACGGAGAACGAGGTGCTGTGGGCGTACGTCCGTGATCTCTACCAGACGCCGGGCTTCGGTGACACGGTCGACTTCGACCACATCAAGCGGCACTACTACCAGGTGCACAGCGGCATCAACCCGACCGGCATCGTTCCGCTCGGACCCGATCTGTCGGGCTGGCTGACCCCGCATCACCGGGAGGAGCTGGGCGGCCGACCGTTCGGCGACGGCACGCCGCCGGGGCCGCCGCCGGCCGCTGAGCAGGTGCCCGCGCGCGGACGTCCCTGACCGGCGGCTCACCTCGACGCACTCGACTCACTCGACTCACTCGAACGAGGAGATCCACATGGCCAAGAAGAAGAAGCTGAAGCTGCCCCTCGCCTACCAGCCCCTCGGGTTCGCGCTCGGCTGGTCGAGCGGCTGGCTCGCGGGACTCGCCTTCCGCAAGACCTGGATGGCGATCCGCCACGAGGAGGACGCGCCGGACGCCCTGGACCGCGACCGCGGCTGGGGCGAGATCCTCCTGGCGGCCGCGATCCAGGGCGCCATCTTCGCCGCGGTACGCAGCGCGGTGGACCGCACCGGCGCAAAGGCCATCGAACGCTCCACGGGCGTCTGGCCGGCCTCGGAAAAGGGCGGCCGCGACTGACCCGCCGGGGGTCTGAGCAGGTGGGCCCGACATAGCCGTGCTCTGAGCGGGAGGGCTAGAAGCAGCCGTGGGCTCAAGTGGGTGGGCTCGACACAGCCGTGGGCGGGGGCCGGGGAAGACCGGCAGCCCGCCCCGGCGAGTCGGGCCGACTCAGCCGCACATGGGCGAGCCGGACCGGCTCGCCCTTCCGCGGGCGGCCCGGACCGGTGGCCCCGCCACGCCGGGTCAGACCGACAGGGCGTGAGTGCGCGCTCACCGACAGCGCTGCCCTGGCGGGTCCGACCGGCTCAGCAAGCGCATGGGTGTGCAGGACGGGCCCAGCCTCCCATCGGCGGAGCAGACCGGCAGGCCCCGACCCTGTGGGTTCGCATCAGCCGCGCGTGGACGGGCCCACCCGGCAGCCTTGCTCTGGCGCGTCGAACCGGCTCAGCAGACGGATGGGCGCGCAGGCCCGGCTCGGCCTCCCGTCGGCGCAGCAGACGGGCAGGCCTCGACCCGCCGGATCGACTCAGCCCCGCCCTCGCGGATCGAAGACGCCGGATCCGGCCTGGCCTCGGCGAGGTCGGGGACGGGTCAGCCCTGCTTAGGAGCCGTAGGGGTGACCAGGCGTACGGTGAAGGAGTGGCCGGCTGGGTCGGCGTAGCCGCGTTCCTCGAAAGGGCCCGCTGCGTCCTTCGTGTCCAGGGGGCGGCCGCCGAGTTCCACCACCTTGCGCTCCACCGCGTCCAGGTCCTCGACCACGAAGTCGATGTGGGCCTGGAGGGAGTTCTCGGGGCGGGGCCAGCTGGGCGGTGTGGCGTTCACGTCGCGGCGGAAGGCCAGCCGGAAGCCGTCCGTCCCCCTGATCTCCACGCGGTTGGCGGTGGCGTCCGTCTCCTCGGCCTCCAGCAGCTCCTTGTAGAACACGGCGAGCTTCTCGGGCTCGGCACAGTCGAGCACGACGACCCCCGCTTTCACCAGTGCCATGTCTCCTCCGAAGGGTCCGGCCACGGGGCGTAGGCGCCCCGCGGCCCTGTACCTTGCGGATATCCCGGCACGGCCGATTCAGTCGGCGACCAGCCACTGACCGTCCCTCATGAGCTCACGCCCGGCGAGCTCGTTGGCCTCCCGCCAGGCCTGGACGCGCTGCGGTGTGACACGGAAGTACAGGTAGGGCGTGGTGAGCCCGCGGGGGTCGAAGCCGGTACGGGACGCGAACCGGTCGCCCTCCTCCTCGCCCAACTCGGCCTGGGTGACGGTCTCGACGCTTCCCTCGATCATCACGACATCCCGGGTGGGCCCCAGACCGAGCCGCACCCTCCCGGTCGCCTTCAGGTTCCTCCCGGTGGGACTGGCGGCCGGGGTCGCCAGAAGAAGCGCGGACCCGTCCCACAGGAACGAGAGCGGAACGAGATACGGCACCCCCGAGCCGTCGTCCGGGGCCGTCGCGACCCAGACGTCCTCATCGTGTTCCAGTCGGTGCAGGGTGTCCTTCTTGCGCTGCTCGGCGGAGCGGGCGGGCTGTGGCGCCATCGGCACGGGTCCTTCTGCTGGATCATCTGGATCATCAATTGACGGCATCAGTCTGGCCGTTCGCACCGCTCTGCACCTCCGACTTTCGGCCGAGTGCGGACCGCAGCGTCACCGCGTGGGCGGCGAATCCCTGCCGCTCGTAGAAGCGGATAGCGTCCGGGTTGGCCGCATACGCGGCGACCTCCGCCTGTGTGGCCCCCCGCGCCTCGGCCCAGGCGAGGAACTCCGCCACCAGCCGCCCACCGACCCGCGAGCGCCGATGAGCCGGCCGGACGTACAGGGCGTTGAGCGTCGCCGACCTGACGGGCCGTACGGCCGAGGGCTCGGTCAGCGTGCCCGTCAGATGACCGACCACCTCGCCCTCGTGATCCACCACCAGCACGAGCCGCCCCCCGTCCGCCAGGACCGTCGCGAACGACTCGGCCCCGTGCCGGAGCGGCCAGTCCACGTCGACGCTCGGGTCCCTGGTCCCGGCGTCCTCGGCGAACAGGCCCGCGCTGGAGGCGACCAGGCCCGGGATGTCGTCGGGGCGGGCCGGACGGACGGTCAGCTCGTGGTCAGTCATGGTCCGCACGGTAGTGGCCGACACTGACAGTGGACTTCCTGGACGGATGTCCAGCTATAGTGGACACACGTCCAAGAAGTAGAGGAAGCGCTGATGGAGATCCTGGCGAACGTGCTGGTCGGCCTGGTGGCCGCGCTGCACGCGTACATCCTGGTGATGGAGATGTTCCTGTGGCAGAAGAAGCCGGGAATGTCGTTCCACGGGTTCGACCGGGACATGGCCCGGGCCACCGCCGCCATGGCCGCCAACCAGGGGCTGTACAACGGCTTCCTCGCGGCCGGCCTGGTGTGGGGGCTGGTCGCCGGTGACCCGACCGGGTTCCGCGCGCAGGTGTTCTTCCTGGTGTGCGTGATCGTGGCCGGTGTGTACGGCGCCGTCACCGCCAACGTCCGCATCCTCTTCGCGCAGGCGTTGCCCGGCGCCCTCGCCCTGGCTGCCGTCCTCGCCGCGCAGTGACCCGCCCCGCGCCCGAGGACCCGCGGGCGGCCCGCACCCGGGCACGGCTGCGGGAGGCGCTCCTCGCGGAGTGCGCCGAGCGCCCGCTGGAGGAGGTCGGCGTGGCCGCGCTGGTGCGGCGGGCCGGGGTCGGCCGGGCCACCTTCTACGTCCACTACGACGGCCTGGAGGCGCTCGCGGTCGACGCGTGCGCGGACGTCGTACGGGACGCCGTGGAGGCGCTGCACGCCTGGCGCGGGCGCCCCGACCCGGTGCACGCGCCGCCCGCGCTCGGGGAGTTCTTCGCCGGGCTCGCCCCGCACACCGCCCTGTACCGGGCGCTGCTCGCACCGGGCGGCGGCGGTCCGCTGGGCAGGGTCCTGCACCGGGACCTGAGGGCCTACAGCCTGCGGGAGCGGGAGCTCGCGGGCGCCGCCGACGCCCCGCTGGTCGCCTCCGCGGTCGCGGCGACCTTCGCGGGCGTCCTGGCCGACTGGCTGCACGGCCTGCTCGACGCCACCGCCGCCGAGATCGCCGACCAGGTCTGGCAGTTGCTGGTCGCACTCCACGCGAGCCGCTGAGGCGGGCTCACTTGCAGGCCACCCGGTCGGGCAGCCGGGGCCAGGCCTCGACGCCGTCCGGGGTGCGGACGTAGGCCGTCCGCCGGTCGTCCGCCAGCCACAACTCCCTTTTCCCGTACCGGTATCCGGTGTCCCTCGCGTCGGCCGGCAGGCGGACGTCGTCGGCGTATCCGCCCGTGAGGACACCCTCGGGGTCGCGGGCGTACATGCCGTCCAGTTCGAGGAAGTGCACCCGCTGCCAGCCGCAGTGGTCGTCCCCGGCGTGGCTGCTGACCTCGGCGCTCGGCACCCGGCGGCCGGCGCGGTCGGTCCAGATCTCGATGCCGTGGGAGTCGGTGAACGAGGCCGGGAGTTCCGAGGGGTCGCAGGACGCGCTGGTCTCCGGACCCCAACCGGGCCTGTCCTTCTGGTCCTTGGCCACCACGACCGCCACCTTGGTGCGTCCGTCCACGTCGTAGGAGTACAGGACCCGGTCCCTCTCCCGGCGCTCGACGCGGTAGCCGGAGCCGGGGGCCTGCGGTGAGAAGAGGTCGACGTACAGCCTCAGCCCCTGCTCGGGGTCGGCTCCGCCGTCCGCCTCGCTCCAGCCCTCGGGTCCGTTGCCGACCGAGATCTCGCCGTCGCACTCCAGGGCCCGGCCCGCCGCTCCGGACGCCAGGCGGGAGGCGTACGCGCCGTGCTCGTCCAGTTCCCTCGTGGGCACGTCCAGCGGGCCGGCGTACGGCGAGCTCGGCGCCGTACCGTCGACGACCAGGTCGTCCCCGGTGTCGCACCCCGCGACCACCATGACCAGCGCCGCCCCCAGCACCGCCGTAACCCCTGTGCGCACCCCGGCCCCCAGCACTCCGCCCGTCCTCATGATCCTTCGACGCCGTGGGGCCGCGGAACGTTCAGCGTGCCGCGGCCGTCTGGAAGGTCCGCCGGTACACCTGCGGGGACACGCCGATCGCCGCGTGCAGGTGCTGGCGCAGGGAGGCACCCGTGGCGAAGCCGACGCGGCCGGCGATCTGGTCGACCGACAGGTCGCTGGACTCCAGGAGGTGCCGGGCGCGGGCCACGCGCTGCTGGATCAGCCAGCGGCCGGGGCTCAGACCGACCTCGTCGTTGAAGCGGCGGGCGAAGGTGCGCAGGCTCATCCGGGCATGGGCGGCCAGCTCGGTCAGGGTCAGGGGCTCGTCGAGGCGCTCCAGGGCCCAGGCGCGGGTCTCCGCGGTGCTCGCGGCGCCCTGTTCCGGCACCGGCTGCTCGATGTACTGGGCCTGGCCGCCGTCCCGGAAGGGCGGCACCACACAGCGGCGGGCGACGGTGTTGGCGAGCTCGCTGCCGTGGTCCTTGCGGACCAGGTGCAGACAGATGTCCACGCCGGAGGCGGCCCCGGCGGAGGTGAGGATGCGGCCGTCGTCGACGAAGAGCACGTCGGGGTCGAGGTCGATGTGCGGGTAGCGGCGCCGGAAGTGATCGGCGAGCTGCCAGTGGGTCGTCGCCCGGCGGCCGTCCAGGAGGCCGGCCGCGGCGAGGACGAAGGCACCGGTGCAGATGGACACGATCCGGGCCTCGGGGCGGACGAGGGCGAGGGCCGCGCGCACCTGCTCCGGCAGCTCGGCCGGTATCCGGTCCGAGGAGACCGGCGTGATCACCACGGTGTCGGCGGTGGCGAGGATCTCCGGCCCGTGCTCGACGCCGATGGTGAAGTCGGCGTTGCTGCGCACCGGTCGGCCGTCGACCGAACAGGTCAGGATCTCGTACCGGCCGTCGGCCGCGCCGAGGATCCGGCTGGGGATGCCCAGCTCGAAGGGGTACACGCCGTCCAGGGCCAGCACCACGACCCGATGGGTCCGCTCCACATGTCGCATGGCACGATCCTATCGAAGCTTGGCAATCGTGCCATTTCCTGGGCGGGCGGGGCCGGGCAGGCTGGTCGACCATGAGCACTGTGAACACGATGCGAGCCATCAGCCAGGACACCCTCGGCGGTCCCGAGGTCCTCAAGGAGATCGAGATCGAGCGCCCCGCGCCGGGGCCCAACCAGGTGCTGGTCCGGGTGCGGGCGGCCGGCCTCAACCCGACCGACTGGAAGCACCGCGCCACCGGCGGCTTCCTCGGCAAGCCGCCGTTCGTCCTCGGCTGGGACGTGTCCGGCGAGGTCGAGGCGGTCGGCATCGGCGTGGCGACCTTCCAGCCCGGCGACGAGGTGTTCGGCCTGCTGCCGTACCCCTACGGCCACGGGTCGCACGCCGAGTACGTCATCGCGCCCGTGCGGGCGCTCACCCACAAGCCGTCGTCGATCGACCACACGCAGGCCGGTGCGCTGCCGCTGGTGTCCCTGACCGCCTGGCAGGCCCTGGTGGAGAACGCGGACCTGCGGCCGGGACAGCGGGTGCTGATCCACGCGGCGGCCGGCGGGGTGGGCCATGTGGCCGTGCAGATCGCCAAGGCGCGGGGCGCGTACGTGATCGGCACGGCGAGCGCGGGCAAGCACGACTTCCTGCGCGGCCTCGGCGTGGACGAGACGATCGACTACCGGGAGACGGACTTCGCCGAGGCCGTCAAGGACGTCGACGTGGTGCTGGACACCCTCGGCGGTGAGACGTCGGTGCGGTCGCTGAAGGTGCTGCGGCCGGGCGGCATCGTGGTGTCGATCCTGCCGGTCGGCTCGGACGAGTTCGGCAAGGAGGCCGAGCGGCTCGGGGTGCGGGCCGTGCGGATGCTCGTGGACGCCGACCGGGCCGGGATGAACGCGATCGTGGACCTGGTGGAGAAGGGCGAGCTGCGGGCCACGATCGAGAGGACCTTCCCGTTGGCCGATGCCGCCGAGGCGCATGCGCTGGGCGACACCGGCCGTACGACGGGGAAGCTGGTGCTGGTGGTCGACTGACCGCCGGGACAGCGGGTCAGGTGGTCGGCCGACCGCTCAGAACGTCAGCACGGGCTTGATCGCCTTGCCCGCGCCCATGTCCCGCACCGCCTGGTCGATGTCCGCGAACGGATAGGTGCTGATCAGGCGGTGCAGCGGGAGCCGCCCCTCCTTGACCAGGCGGACCAGGGCGGGGATGAAGCTCTGGGTCTCGGCGTCGCCGAGGGTGAGGCCGACGACCTGCTTGCCGCCCAGCAGCCCGTTGACGTCCAGGGCGACCTCGCTGCCGAAGGGCGGGGCGCCGACGACGACCACGGTGCCGCGGGCGGCGAGCGCGTCGACGCCCTGGCGCAGGACGCCCACGTTGCCCGTGGTCTCCACGATGCCGTCCGCGCCCCGTCCGCCGGTGATCCCGGCGAGTGCGTCGCCGAGGTCCTCGTCGGCCGCGTTGACGGTGTGGGTGGCGCCCAACTCCCTTGCGAGGGAGAGTCGTTCACCGACCCGGTCGACGGCGACGATCGTCGTGGCCGGGGTGAGGGCGGCGGCCATGACCGCGGACAGGCCCACGGCTCCGGCGCCGAGGACGACGATCGTGGAGCCCGTGCCGGGCTTGAGGACGTTCCACACCGCGCCGACGCCGGTCTGCACCCCGCAGCCGAGCGGGGCGATGGACTCCAGCGGCACGTCCTGGTCGACCTTGACCAGGCTGCGCTCGTCGACCAGGGCGCGCTCGGCGAACGAGGACTGGCCGAAGAAGTGCCCGCCGAGCGCTTCGCCGTCCCGGCTGATGGTGCTGGAGCCGTCGGCCCGGCGGCCGCCGAGGAGGTTCAGCGGCAGCCACGTGGCGCAGTAGGCGGGGTGTCCGCCGTCGCAGTTGCGGCAGTCGCCGCAGGAGGTGAAGGACAGCACCACGTGGTCGCCGGGGGCCACGCCGGTGACGGCGGAGCCGACCGCCTCGACGACCCCGGCACCCTCGTGCCCGAGGACCCCGGGCAGCGGGAAGGGCAGTCCGCCGCTCGCCACGCCCAGGTCGGTGTGGCACAGACCGGTGGCGACCAGGCGGACCACGGCCTCACGGGGCCCGGGATCGTCGAGGGTGACGTCGGAGAGGCTGAAGGGTGCGCCGCCGGACTCGACCACGGCGGCACGGGTGGTGATGGGCATCGTACGGACTCCTTGAGGGTGCTCAGCCGAGCGAGACGACGACGGACTTGACCTTGGTGTAGGCGTCGAGTGCCTCGGGGCCGTACTCGCGGCCGTAGCCGGAGTCCTTGACCCCGCCGAAGGGCACCGCGGGATCGAGCATCGCCCAGTCGTTGACCCAGACGATGCCCGCCTGGAGGCGGTCGGCGACCCGGTGGGCGCGGGCCAGGTTCGTCGTCTGGACGCCCGAAGCCAGGCCGTACGGCGTCGAGTTGGCGAGTTCGACCGCCTCGTCCTCGGTGTCGAAGGGCTGCACGGTGAGGACCGGTCCGAAGATCTCCTCCTGCACGACCCGGGAGTCGTTGGAGAGGTCGGCGATCACCGTGGGCCGGTAGTAGAAGCCACCGTCGAGGTCGAGGCGTTCACCGCCGCAGACGATCCGGCCGCCCTCCTTGCGGGCCAGGTCGACGTACTCCTCGACCTTCTTCAGGTGCTTCTCCCCCGCCATCGGGCCCACGACGGTCCCGGGGTCGCGCGGGTCGCCGACCGGCACGCCGGGCACGGCGTCGGCGAGGATGCCGAGGAGGGTGCTGTAGACGGGCCGGGCCACCAGGAGGCGCGGGCCGCCCATGCAGAACTGGCCGGTGTTGAAGACGAACGCCTTGATGATCGCGCCGACCGCCTTCTCCAGGTCGGCGTCCTCGAAGACGAGGTTGGCGGCGTTGCCGCCGAGCTCCATGGTGACCGGCTTGAGCGCCTCGCCCGCGGTGGCGGCCACATGCCGGCCGATCGCGGTGGAGCCGGTGAAGGCGACCTTGTCGACGCCGCGGTGGCGCAGCAGGGCCTCGCCGGCCACCGGTCCGGTGCCGGTGACGACGTTGACCACGCCGTCGGGCACGCCCGCCCGCTGGAGCAGGCCGGCCATGTAGAGGGCGCTGAGCGGGGTCTCGTCGGCGGGCTTGTGCACGACCGTGTTGCCGGCGGCGAGGGCGGGGCCGATCTTCGAACCGGCGAGGATGAGCGGGAAGTTGAAGGGGGTGATCGCGGCGACCACCCCGAGCGGCTCGCGCTTGGTGTAGGCGAGGGCGTTCATGGGGGTGTCGCGGACCGCGCCGTCCAGGGAGTGGGCGAGGGCGGCGAAGTGCTCGTAGTCGTTGGCCGCGTTGGTGATGTCCACGGCGTGGCACAGCGAGATCGGCTTGCCGACGTCGAGGCTCTCCAACTGGGCGAGTTCGTCGGCGTTCTCGCGGATCAGTTCGGCGACCCGGTACAGGATCCGGCCCCGCTCCCGGCCGCTGAGGCCGGACCAGGTCCCGGCGTCGAAGGCCTCGCGGGCGGAGCGCACGGCCGCGTCCACGTCGGCGGCACCGGCCTCCGCGACGGTGGTGACCACCGCGCCCCGGGAGGGGTCGACCACCTCGGTGCGGGCGCCGTCGGCGGCCTCGCGCCACTGGCCGCCCACGAACAGCCGTCCGGGTTCGATCTCGATGGGGGACATCACCGCTCCTCAGCATCGTTGCCAAGATTTCAACAAACAGGATTCCTGTTGGTTCGCAGTCTCTTTACAGACAGGTTTCCTGTCAATGCTCTAGCCTGAACCCATGCTCGACACACAGGCGACCAAGGCGCCCCCGTCGCTCCTCTACATGGTGAAACAGGTGGAGCTCGTCGTCCGTTCCCACCTGGACGACCTGGTCAGACCCTCCGGGATCACCGCGCTCCAGTACACGGCCCTGACCGTCCTGCAGCGGCACGACGGCCTGTCGGCGGCCCAGCTGGCCCGGGACTCCTTCGTCACCGCACAGTCGATCGCCGACCTGGTGCGCTCGCTGGAGACACGCGGCCTGGTGCGCCGGGAGCGCAATCCGAGCAACCGCCGGGAGCTGCTGATCCTGCTGACCGACGAGGCCCGCGCCCTGCTCGCACAGCACGAGGGCCCGGTCAGGGAGCTGGAGGAGCGGATGGTGCGGGACCTCACCGCACACCAGACCGAGCAGTTCCGCCAGGCCCTCACCACGGCCTGGCACGCCCTTTCCTGAGCCCGGCGCGAGCCCCGCGTGAACCGGGCGCGAACTGGCGGTCGCAATTCGAAGACATATGTCAATCGAACATGCTCAAATTCATTCCATCGGGGGTAACTTGCAGGGCGGGGAACGCGTTTGCGCGGAACGGTGGGAGGCGATGTCGTCGTGCAGCAGGAACCGGCACCGCACTCCCGGCATCTGCGCGTCCACGAGGACCGGGGTCACACCGTGCTGGAGTTCCGCGGGGAGATCGACATCGCCGCGGCCACCGAGATCCTGCCGCACCTGGACCGGGCCACGGCCCAGCCCGACGCCCGTGTGGTCATCGACCTGAGCCTCGTCGAGTTCCTCGACTGCTCCGGGCTGCGGCTGCTGTACCGCGCCCGGTCCCGGGTCCTCGACCGCGACGGCCGGCTCCTCCTGGTCTGCACGCACCCGCTCACCCTGCGGATCATGCGGGTGACCGGTCTGACCCGGCTGCTGCCTCCGCTGCCGTCCCTGGACGCGGCCCTGGGGCAGCCCGAGGCCACGTCCGGCTCGTTATGACGGCGGATCGCCGCACGCACCCCGCGGTCGGCCCGCAAACGCTTCCCGTCATTCGCTCCGGGGCGCGTCGAACAGGGCGCTGACGGACTCGCCGTTGTGAATGCGCCGCACGGCCTCGGCGAGGGCGGGGGCGATGGACAGGATCCGCAGCTTGTCGGTGCGCTCCTCCTCGGGGACCGGCACGGTGTTGGTGCAGACGATCTCCAGCACGTCGGGCTGCTCACCGATCCTCTTGAGGGCACCGTCCGCGAACAGCCCGTGGGTACAGGCCACTCGGATCGATCGCGGCCCCAACTCACGCAACTTGCCGAGGAGTTCGAGGACCGTCGAACCCTTGGCGATCTCGTCGTCCAGCACGATGACGTCCCGCCCCGCCACCTCGCCGATGACATCGCTGATGCTGACCCGGTCGTCGGCGAACCGCTGCTTGGCGCCGGCGGCCACCTGGGCCCCGATCAGCCGGGCGAAGGCGGCGGCCTCCTTGGCGTTGCCGAGGTCCGGGGAGACCACGGTGGTGCGGGAGAGGTCGTACCGCTGGAAGTGCGCGGCGAGCTCCCGCAGGGCGTGCAGATGGTCGACGGGCACCGAGAAGAAGCCGTGGACCTGCGGGGAGTGCAGGGTCATGGCGAGGACGCGGCTCGCGCCGGCCGAGACCATCAGGTCGGCGACGAGCCGTCCGCCCAGCGAGATCCGGGGCGCGTCCTTCTTGTCGGAGCGCGCGTAGGAGTAGTGCGGCATCACGACGGTGATCCGGCGCGCGGAGGCGCCGCGGGCCGCGTCGCACATCAGCAGCAGCTCCACCAGGTGCTCCTGCACCGGCCGGACCAGCGGCTGGATCAGGAAGACGTCCCGCTCCCGGCAGTTGGCCTGGAGCTGCACCTCGAGGCAGTCGTTGGCGAACCGGCTGACCCGGGTGGGGCTCAGCGGCACCCCGAGATGCGCACAGACCTCGGCCGCCAGCTCGGGGTGGGCGCTACCGCTGAACACGGCGATGTCTCGCACGGATCCGCTCCTCGGATGATCATTTCGGGCTGCCGGGCTCATGCTACTGGCCACCGGAATTCGGTTGCGGAACCCCACCGGGCGCCCGCCATCATGGCCCTGCCCGGTTCCCCTCACGTCAGGACCCCTCGCATGCGCCGTCTCCTCGACACGACCCAGCGCCCCCTTCGGCCCACGGTTCTCGAGGACTCGACCCCGTATGCACACCCTGAACATCGGCATTCTGGCCCACGTCGACGCCGGTAAGACCAGCCTCACCGAGCGGCTGCTGTTCGACCACGGCGCGATCGGCCGGCTCGGCAGCGTCGACGCCGGTGACACCCGCACGGACGACGGCGCGATCGAGCGGCAGCGCGGCATCACCATCCGCTCCGCGGTCGCCTCCTTCACCGCCCACGGCACCCGGATCAACCTCATCGACACCCCCGGGCACTCCGACTTCATCGCCGAGGTCGAGCGCGCCCTGGAGGTCCTCGACGGCGCGGTCCTGCTGCTGTCCGCCGTGGAGGGCGTACAGGCGCAGACCCGCGTCCTGATGCGGACCCTGCGCAGGCTGCGGCTGCCCACACTGATCTTCGTCAACAAGATCGACCGCCCCGGCGCCCGCGACGAGGGCCTGCTCGCCGACATCCGGCGCGGGCTGACGCCGTACGTCGCCCCGCTGGCCCGGGTGACGGGCCTCGGCTCGGCCGGCGCGCGCGTGCGGCCGCTGGGCGTCGGCGCCGCGGCCGAAGCGCTCGCCGAGGTCGACCCGGACATCCTCGCGGCCCTCGTGGACGGCCCCGAGCCCACCCGGGACGACCTCCTGACGGCCCTCGCCGCCCGTACCGCCGACGGCTCCTTCCACCCGGTGTACTTCGGGTCCGCCCTCGGCGGCCAGGGCGTGCCGGACCTGGTCGAGGCCGTGACCCGGCTGATCCCGCCCGCACCCGCGACGCCGGGCGGCGAACCGCGCGGCACGGTGTTCGCCGTACGGCCGGGACCCGGCGGTGAGCGCATCGCCTGTCTGCGGCTGTACGGCGGTGAGGTGACGGAGCGTCAGCGGCTGACGTTCCTCAGGCGCGGCGCCGACGGTGTGACGAGCCGGATCCGTGGGCGGGTGACCCGTCTGAGCGGACAGCTGGCGGCCGGGGACATCGCCGCGCTGACGTTCTCCCCGGGCCTCCGCGTGGGCGACCACCTCGGTGAACCGACCGACCGTGCACCGCAGTTCGCGCCCCCGACCCTGGAGACCCTGGTCACCGCCCGCCACCCCGCCGACGCGGCCCGGCTGCGCTCGGCGCTGCTGACCCTTGCCGACCAGGACCCCCTCATCCACGCCCGTCCCGCGGCCGACGGCGCCACCGCCCTGCTCCTGTACGGCGAGGTCCAGATGGAGGTGCTCGCGGCGACCCTCGCCCAGGACTTCGGCGTCGAGGCGGACTTCGCGCCGGGCCGGGTCCGGTACCTGGAGCGTCCGCGCGGCACGGGGGAAGCCGGTGCCGAGACGCCCTGGCATCTGGGGACCCGGTACTGGGCGACGATCGGCCTGCGGGTCGAGCCGGGTGAGCGCGGCTCCGGCGGGGTCTTCACGTACGAGACCGAACTCGGCGCCCTCCCCCGGGCGTTCCACCAGGCCGTCGAGGAGTCGGTGCACGCGGGCATGGGAACCGGGCTGACGGGTGCCGCCGTGACGGACTACCGGGTCACCCTGATCCGGTCCGGCTTCGTCGCGCCGCTCAGCACCGCCGCCGACTTCCGCGGGCTCACGCCGGTCGTGCTGCGGCGGGCGCTGGAGCGGGCCGGGACCCGGCTGTTCGAGCCGTGTCACGCGTTCGAGGTGGAGGTGCCGTCTGCTGCGCTGGCGGCGGTGACGTCCCTGCTCGCCTCGCGGGAAGCGGAGTTCACCGGCACGTCGGGCGGGGAGACGGCGTGGGTGATCACCGGGGAGCTTCCGGCGCGGCACGTGCGGACGGTGGAACTCCGGTTGCCGGAACTCACGCACGGAGAAGGGGTGTGGTGGTCCCGATTGCACGGTGACCGGCCGGTGGGGGCCGGTCGCGCCCACGCGGCGGAGCCCCATATCGATACCGACCGCGCCCCTGAAGGGGCGGCGTAGGCGACCCTTCCCTACCAGGACACCGGCAATCGTCGCGGCCCCCGGGTCATCTGGCCCTCACGCCACTCGATCGTCTCCGCCGTGAACTCGGCCCGCAGTCGCGGGAACCGGACCGCGAGGCGGTGCAGGGCCAGCCCCAGTTCCAGGCGGGCCAGCCATGCTCCCAGGCAGTGATGGGGGCCCGCGCCGAACACCACGCTGGGGGTGGTCAGTGGGGCGAACAGGTCGGTCTCGGCCGGCGGGGGAAAGACCTCGGGGTCGCGGTTGGCCGCGTTCGTCTGCACCGCGACCACCGCCCCCGCCGGAATCGTCACGCCACCGACCTCGACCTCCCGCACGGCACGGCGGATCAGTCCGGGCAGCACCCTGCCCTCGCTGAGCGGGATCGTCCGCAGCAGCTGCTCGACGGCCGTCTCGGCCGCGTCCTGGCTCACGGCGAGGCCCGGCCAGGCCTCCCGCCCGTCGGTGAGGAGGTGGACGACGATGTTGCCGAGGGCCGTCATGGTCGTCTCGTGTCCGGCGACGACCAGCCCGAGGACGAGGACGACCAGCCGCGGCTCCTCGATCCCGAGACCGTCGCCCGCCCCGACCAGCGCGCTGACCAGGTCGTCGCCCGGCTCCTTGCGCCGCTTGGCGACGAGTTCCGCGCAGAACAGGCCGAACTCCCGCATCGCCGCGCCCACTTCCCCGGCGGAGTGCGCGCCGCCGGACAGGGCGTGGTCGGCCCAGCCGCGGATGCGTTCCCAGTCGGCGTCCTCCAGGCCCATCAGCCGGGAGATCACCGAGACCGGCAGCCGGCGCGTGAACGCCTCGACGATGTCGGCGGGCTGCGGCTGCCGCGCCAGGTCGTCGAGGAGCGACTCCACCACGGAGGCGGTCCAGGGCCGCCAGCGGGCGATCGCGCGGGGGGTGAAGGCCCGCTGGACCGTGCCCCGGAGCAGCTGGTGGGGTGGGCCGTCCTGGTTGAGGAGCCCGTCCGGGGAGTCCAGCAGGTTCGGTACGACGAGCAGCGGCGGGGCGTCCTCGTCCTTGAGGGACTTCCGGTCGAAGCGGGGGTCCATGAGCACCTGGCGCACATCGGCGTAGCGGGTCACGAGCCATACCGGGGTGCCGGTGGCCAGGGTGGTGAGCCGGGGCGGACCGGACTCGGGCAGGGGGATGCGGTGCATGGGACGCAGGGTCCGGGACGTGCTGTCCGTGCTCATCCGGGTCTCCAGACACGCCGTACGCGGAGTTCTCCACGCTAGTGCGCCCCCGAGTGTCCCGGCAGTGTCCCAATCAGCCAACAAGACGGTGCCGCCGGGCTTTTGGGGGTCATCCCTGGGCATCCGTTGCAGTGGAAAGGAGGGCCGTCGCATGACGACTCCCATCAGGCGAGTGTCCAGGCGCATGCCCGGCTGGGCGAAGGTGGTCACCGCCGTCGTGGTGGTGCTCGTGGTGTTCTTCGCCGGTATCCGGCTCAGTGTGATCCCTGGCCTCAAGGACCTGTTCGGCACCGAGACCCACGACCGTTCGGGTCCCGCACTTCTGGAGTCCATCCAGGACATCAGCCGTTACGACGCCGCCTCCGGCAACTTCCAGGTCGTCGTGGACCTGGAGAAGGACACCAAGTTCCTGCCCGACGCGATCCGCGGCTCGCGCACCCTGTACGTGGGGGCGGGCGCCGTCGACGCCTATGTCGACCTCGGCAAGGTCGCCAAGAACGACGTGACGGTCAACGACGACCGCACCGCCGCCACCCTGCATCTGCCGCACGCCCAGCTGGGCAAGGCCACGCTGGACGCGGACCGCTCCTACGCGGTCTCCAAGCAGCGCGGTCTGCTCGACCGGCTCGGCGACTTCTTCTCCGACAACCCCAACAGCGAACAGGCCGTGCAGAAACTCGCCGTCAAGCACATCACCGAGGCGGCCAAGGAGAGCGAGCTGACCAAGCGGGCCGAGACCAACACCACCAACATGCTCAAGGGTCTGCTGAACTCGCTCGGCTTCAAGAAGGTCGAGGTCACCTACGGCAGCTGATCAACCACCGAGCATGCCCGGCAGGGTGAGGGCGCCGAGCACGGTGGCGCCCACCAGCACCCAGGCCACGTAGTCGCCGACGTGCCCGGACTGAAGGCGCCGTAGCCACAGCGCCCGGTCCGGTGCGGCGCCCACCTCCGGACGGGTGACGGCGAGGTGAGCGAGGCCCCCGGCCAGCAGGGTGGAGAGCACACCCAGCAGGACGCCGGCCGGGGTCCAGTGCACGGAGGCGGCGACCCCCGCGGAGCCGGTCTCGTTGACGGAGTGCGCGACCACCTTCGCGAAGCCGGGGGCCAGCCCCACGGCGAGGGACCCGGCGAGCAGCACCGCGGGCACCGCCGTCATCGTGTCCGGGATCCGGCCGAGCCGGTGCCGGGTCTCGGGCCGCTCACCGGACCCGGTCGTCTCGTACCCGGAACCGGCCCCGTCGGCGGGCCTGGGGCCGAGGCCCAGGAACACCCGGCCGGCCACCCTCAGCACCGCCGCCGCGGTCACCGCGCTCGCCGCCACGTACAGCACGGTGAGCGGGCCGCCCACGGCCTCCTCTGTGACGGACTTGCCGAGCGCCGTACCGAAGGGCGGCAGCCCCGCGAGGCCGAGGCCGCCCAGCGTGAACAGCACGGCGACGCCCTTCAGTTCGCGTGCCCTGCCGTGCAGCGCGTGCTCGTCGACGCTGCCGTAGCGGTCGAGGAGGATGCCGGTGCAGGCGAAGAGGGCCGCCTTCACCCCGGCGTGGCCGAGAAGGTACAGGGCGATCCCGTCGTCGGCCTCGGGCTTCAGCACGCCGATGCCGATGAGGAAGAGCCCGGTGTGGGCGACCGTGGAGTAGGCGAGCAGCCGTTTGATGTGCCGCTGGTACCAGCACATCACCGCGCCGATCACGGCGGTCAGCACGCCCAGCACCACCAGGGTCCGCTCGAACTCCGGGGCCGGGACCCCGCCGGGCCCGGCGAAGACGGTGCCGTACACGCGCCAGACGCCGAAGGTGCCGAGTTCGACCATGACGCCCGACAGCAGCATGCACACCGGCGTGGGGGCGACGGCGTGCGCGTCGGGGAGCCAGAAGTGGAAGGGGACGGCGGCCGCCTTGACCAGGAGCCCGGTCATCACCAGGACGAACGAGGCGAGGACCAGGGCGTCGGGCCGCCCGTGCGCGTCCAGGCCCCGGCCGATCGCGTGCATCCCCAGCTCGCCGGTGCGCGCGTACAGCAGTCCGATGCCCATGAGCAGGGCGTACGCGCCGAGCGAGGTGACCACGGCGAAGGTCAGCGCCCCCTGCACGGCCCTGGCCTCCTCGATCCGGTGGCCGGTGAGGGCGTAGGCGGAAACGCCCATCAGCTCGAACCACACGAACGCGTTGAACAGGTCGCCGGCGATCGCGAAGCCGCACATGCCGGCCTGGAAGAGCAGCAGCAGCGCGGGGAAGGACCCGGCGCTGCCACGGGGCGATTCGTCGAAGTAGCGCCAGGAGTACGCGAGCGCCGCCAGCGTGAGCAGCGAGGCGAGGGCAGCCATGCCGAGCCCCGGGCCGTCCCCGATCAGGACGATCCCGACGCTCTGTCCGTTCACGGGCGTCCAGCCGCCGGCCCACTCCAGGAAGGGCGGCGAGGAGTTCAGCAGGAGCACGAGCGCCAGGGCAGCGGTGCCGGCGGAGACCGCGCAGCCCACGGTCTCGGCGACGGGCCGGGGCACCAGGCGGCCGCCGGCGACGAGCAGGGCGGCACCTAGCAGAGGTACGGCCACCAGCAGGGGCAGCAGGTCGTCCATCAGCCGCGCAGCTCGGAGAGTTCGTCGGGGTCGACGGTGCCGTGGCGTTTGGAGATCTGGACGACGAGGGCGAGCAGCAGGGCGGTGACGGTGGCGCCGACCACGACGTCGGTCAGCGTCAGGGCCTGCACGAGCGGGTCGACGACCGGGCGGGAGCCGGGTTCGAGGTCGGAGAAGACGGGGGCGGTGGCGTCGTGGCGGTAGCCGACGGCCAGCAGCAGGACGTAGGTGCCGGCCTGGCACACCGACAGACAGCCGACGGCGTGGATCAGGTTGCGGCTGGTGGCGAGCCCGTAGCAGCCGGTCAGGAAGACCCAGCCGGCCACCAGGTACGGAAGGACGTCCATCATGTCCCGGTCCCCTCCTCGATCTCGACGGCCTGGTCCAGGAAGCGGGCGAGCAGCACGACGACCGCGCAGGCGACCTCCATGCCGACGGCCGCGTTCAGCAGCGGGACGGTGCCGCCGGAGGACAGCGTGTTGAAGGTGCCGTACGGCAGCAGGGTGTTGGCGAGGAAGGCGGAGCCGCCGATCAGGCCCGCGAGGCCGGTGACGACGTAGGCGGAGGTGGCGATCGCGTCGCCCGTCTCGTACAGGTCGACCGGCCGGACGCGTTCCAGGGCGCGGTAGTCGGCGCCCAGGTAGAGCAGGTGCAGGGAGGTCGCGGCGACGACTCCGCCCTGGAAGCCGCCGCCGGGGCTGAGCTGGCCGTGGGCGATCACGTACAGGCCGGTGAGCAGGGCGACGGGGAGCACGAGGAGGGCGTAGCGGCGGACGGGGCGGGCCACTGCCGCGGGGGCGAGACTCGCGCGGTGTTCGTCGGGGGTCCGGCGCAGCAGGATGCCGCAGCCGATGACCGCCGCGAAGAGGATGGTCATCTCGCCGAGGGTGTCGAAGGCGCGCTGGTCGAAGTTGACGGAGGCGATGACGTTGGCGGTGTGCCGGGCCAGGGAGGCGTGGACGGCCCGGTCGCCGTAGGGGTGGTGCGCGCCGCCGAAGGCGGGCAGGTCGAGGGCGGCGGCCGTGAGGAGGGCGGCCAGGCCCGCGCCGCCCACCGCCACGAGCCACAGCCGGACGCGTCGGCTCACCTGCGGGGTCCTTCCCCACGGCCGCGCCGCTTGACCTTGTGGACCGTGAGCAGCAGCAACAGCGGGGTGAGCGCGGAGCCCACGGCGAGCTGCGACAGGGCCACGTCGGGCGCCTGGAGCACGGTGAACAGGACGGCGAGGACCACGCCGAGCACGGACAGGACCAGGGCCTGGCGGACGGGGTCGCGGGCGGCCACGGCCGCCGTCGCGGAGCCGGCGACCAGGAGCAGCGCGACGACGATCACCGCGTCAGCCATGGCGGACCTCCGGGAATCCACCGGACAGGGCGCGCGAGGCCACGATGTTCCCGCCGATCAGCAGGGCGCCCACGACCAGCAGTTTGGCCATCGCCCGGCTCGGTCCTGCGGCCACGCACAGGGCCGGTACGACCAGCGCGCCGACGGCGGCGGCCGCGTAGGTCAGTCCCCAGGCGCTCGGCGGGTCGTCGGCCAGTTCGTCGGCGAGCAGCCGGGCGAAGACGAGGGTGCCGACCGGGCCCAGCAGGGCGAGGACCAGGGCGAGATCGACGTAGGAGGGACGGCCGTAGCCCTGGGAGAGCAGCAGCAGGGCGGGGCAGGCGAACGCGGTGCACAGGTTCTGTGCCACGACCCGGCGCCTGAGCGGTCCGGTGGCGACGCCCCACACGGTGGCTCCCACTCCCCCGCCGAGGACGACGGCCGCGGCGAGGATCCAGCCGTTCACCGCTCGCTCACCGCCCGCCGGGCGGCGCGGGCGGCCAGGGCGCCGAGGCCGGCGACGGCCGCGCCGACCGCGAGTTCCAGGGGGTCCACGGTGCTGATGAGCACGAGCCAGAGCACGGCGAGCGCGGCCCACCAGGCGAGGAGTTCGGCCGCGGCGAGAAGCGTGGTCCGCCCGGTCGTCATGCGCCACCTCCTCGGAACACGGCCTGGGAAACGGCCGTCGCGCGCCATCCAAACACCGCGTCAAGGGCGTGCGGGGGCGACGCGCGCGGTACTCAGGCCCCAGTGCCCCGACCGTACGAAGGGAAACCGAGGGCGGCCGGGCCGGGACGGCATCTCCGGGCCGTTCGCGGGTAAGCGGCCTTCCACAGACGGAAGTTGGACAGTGGAGGAAGCAATGGCCTGGGTGCTCTCACGTTCGCGAGCGGCGTCGGACGCCGGCACCACCAAGACCGAGCCCGCGGCGAAGCCCGCCCGCCCCAGGCGGAATCCGCTCTCCCTCGTGGTCCGTTTCGTGGCGATGGTGTTCGCCTTCGCGTTCATGGTGGCGTTCGCCGTCGTGCTGGCCCGGCTGACCCTGGAGCCCTCGCCCGCGTCGGTGGATCTGACCCACACCAACCTGCATCCGGGCGCCTCGCTCAAGCTCTATCTGGACCAGCCCGAGATGCGGGACGCCGTCAAGCAGATCGGCGGGAACATCCTGCTGGGCATACCGTTCGGGATCCTGGTGCCGATCATCGCCCCCAAGACCCGCGGGCTGCTGCGGATCGCGCTGCTGACGGCCGTGGTGATGCTGCTGGTCGAGTTCGCGCAGGGCGCGCTGGTGGAGGGCCGGGCCTTCGACATCGACGACGTCATCCTGAACACGTCCGGCGCCCTGATCGGCTATCTGCTGCTGGGACGGCGGCTGAGCCGCGCGGTGCACAAGAAGCCGACGGCGAAGAAGGCGGCGGCCAAGAAGGCGTAACGGATTCCCGATCCGCTCTACTTCTGGTCCGTACCAAAGTCTTGACGACCCCTTACCTCACTCCTTAAATCAAGAGGCGACCCCTCCCCCCCCACCTCGAAGGATGTGCCGTGGCCGCCTCACGCCTGCTGCGCAGATGTCTCCTCGCCGCCCTGTCCGCCGTGCTGATCGCGGCGGGCACCGCTCAGGCGGACCCGCCCGCCGTCCCCGCGTCCGCCGCCGCGGTGACCTTCTCCGACACCTTCGACGGGCCCGCCGGAGCGGCGGTCGACTCCTCGAAGTGGCAGATCGAGACCGGCGACAACGTCAACAACCACGAGCGGCAGTACTACACGGCGGGCAACAGGAACGCCGCGCTGGACGGCCAGGGCCATCTGGTGATCACGGCCCGGCGCGAGAACCCGGCCAACTACCAGTGCTGGTACGGCACCTGCCAGTACACCTCGGCCCGGCTGAACACCTCCGGGAAGTTCACCGCGCAGTACGGGCACGTCGAGGCGCGCATGAAGATCCCGCGCGGACAGGGCATGTGGCCGGCGTTCTGGATGCTGGGCACTCCGGTGAACTGGCCGGACTCGGGCGAGATCGACATCATGGAGAACGTCGGCTTCGAGCCCTCGACCGTGCACGGCACGATCCACGGCCCCGGCTACTCCGGCTCGGGCGGCATCGGCGCCGGCTACTCCCTGCCGAACGGACAGGCCTTCGCGGACGCCTTCCACACCTTCGCCGTCGACTGGGCGCCGGACTCGATCACCTGGTCGGTGGACGGGAACGTCTACCAGCGGCGCACCCCGGCCGACCTGGGCGGCCGCACCTGGGTGTTCAACAAGCCGTTCTTCCTGATCCTGAACCTCGCGGTCGGCGGCTACTGGCCCGGCGACCCGGACGGCTCCACGGCCTTCCCGCAGCAACTCGTGGTGGACCACGTGTCGGTGACCACCGGCGACACGGCCGGCGGGACGGCGATCCGGGGCCTCGCCGGCAAGTGCGTCGACGTCGCCGGGGCGAACCCCGCGAACGGGACCGCCGTACAGCTCTACGACTGCAACGGCACCGCCGCCCAGCAGTGGACCGTCGGCTCCGACGGCACGATCCGCGCGCTCGGCAAGTGCCTGGACGTCACCGGCGGCGCGACCGCCGACGGCACACCGGTCCAGCTCTACGACTGCAACGGCTCCGGGGCCCAGCGGTGGACCGTCACGGGCGCGCGCGACATCGTCAACCCGCAGGCCAACAAGTGCCTGGACGTGACCGGCAACAACTCGGCCAACGGCACCCGTCTCCAGCTGTGGACCTGCACCGGGGCCGCCAACCAGAAGTGGACGGTCGGCTGAGCCCGAGGGTCAGTGCCGGGTCCAGGTGAACTTGTCGCCACCCACCCAGCGGACCACGTCCGGGTCGTCCAGGTCATGGACGATGATGCCGAAGGCGGCGGCCGCCTCCAGGACGTCGGTGACGGTCCGCGCCTCACCGACCACCTCCCCGTCGATCTCCACGATCCGGAAGGGCGGTGTCGTCGGCTGGACCCCGAGCACCAGGATCCGCGGGTTCGCGATGTGTGGGCTGCCGATTTCGGTCATGAATAGAGCGTAGAACGCAATGCGCGGGAGGGAGAGGCGGACATCACCCGCCCAGCAGGGCGAGGACGGCCGCCTCGACCGCGCCCTGGGTGGCCGGGCGCCCGAAGTCCCCGTGTTCGCCCAGCCGGGTGAGCGCGGGGGCCACCGTCCTGCCCTGCTCGAACAGTTCGAAGACCCGTGGGTCGATGTACGAGGCCCGGCACACCGCGGGCGTGTTGCCCAGGTAGTGGCTGACCTCGCGCACGGTCCGGGCCAATTGACGCCGGCGGCCCGTCGGGGTGGCCCGGGCCTCCTCGGCGGCGACGGAGAGCGCGACGGCGGCCAGGACCGTGGCGTGCCAGGTGCGGAAGTCCTTGGCGGTGATGTCGGTGCCGGACAGCCTGCGCAGCGCCTCGTTCAGATCGCCGCCGTGCAGATCGTGCCAGCGCTTTCGCTCCCAGTACACGAGCAGCCGGTCCCCGCCCTGCCTGCGGCGCTTGAGCGCCCTTACGACGGCCAGGGCGTCGTCGTCGACCAGCGCGCGGACCAGTTCGGTGCCGCCCTTGGCCGGATAGTCGAAGGTGAGCTCCTCGCGGCCGCAGGTGACGTGGTCGCGGAGCATGGTCGTCAGACCGTAGGTCTCCGACTGGCGGGTGTGCCGGTCACTGCCGATCCGGAAGAAGCCGAGGTCGAGCAGGCGCACCGCGCAGGCCGTGACGCGGGTGCGGCTCAGGCCGCGCCCGGTGAGGTCCTCGGCGACCCGTTCGCGCAGCTCCGGCAGAGCGCGGGCGACCTCCCGCACGTGCTCGTGCTTGGCCTGCTCCTGCTGGGCGCGGAACCGCTCGTGGTACAGGTACTGGCGGCGCCCCGCGTCGTCGGTGCCCACGGCCTGGAGATGGCCGTTGGGCCAGGGACAGATCCACACGTCGCGCCAGGCGGGCGGGATGGTCAGGGCGCGGATGCGGGCGAGCGCGTCCGGGTCGGTGACCGGCCGGCCCTCGGGGTCCCGGTAGCGAAAGCCCCGGCCGCGGCGCACGCGGGTGAGGCCGGGGCGGTCGCAGGAACTGGTGCGCAGTCTCAAGGACGCCGCCACTCGTCGTCGCCGAGGTGCGAGCCGGCCTGCGGGCCCATGCGGAGCATGCCGCCGTCCACGCTCCAGGACGCGCCGGTGACGTAACTGGCCTCGGGACCGGCGAGGAAGGCGATCACCGCGGCGACCTCGCGGGCGTCACCGGGGCGGCCGAGCGGTACGCCGGGCCGGTCCTCGGTGTGCACGTCGGTGTCCTCCTGGCCGGTCATCGGGGTGGCGATCTCGCCGGGCGCGACCGCGTTGACGGTGATGCCGTGCTCGGCGAGCTCCAGGGCCATGACCTGGGTGAGCAGACCGAGACCGCCCTTGGCCGCGCAGTAGGGGGCCGCGCCGACCCGCGGCTGGTGCTCGTGGACGGAGGTCACGTTGACGATCCGGCCGCCGGAGCCCTGGCTGATCATGTGCCGGGCGGCCTTCTGACCGCACAGGAACGGACCGAGCAGATCGACGTCCAGCACCTCGCGGACGGTGTCCAGCTCCAGGTCGAGGAAGGGCGTCCTGGTGCCGGTGCCCGCGTTGTTGACCAGAACGTCGAGGCGGCCGAGCCGGTCGCACAGTTCGTCGACGGTTCCGGCGGCGACGGGCAGCCGGGTGAGGTCCATCTGGGCCACGGCGGCCCGCCGCCCGAGGGCACGCACCTCGTCGGCGGTCTCCTCCGCGCCCTTGAGGTCGCTGTGCCAGGTGATGCCGACGTCCATCCCCGCCCGGGCCAGCCGGACGGCGGTGGCCCTGCCGATGCCGGAGTCGGCTCCGGTGATCACGGCCACCTTGGTGCGGGGTGCGCTGGGGGCGGACATCGCTGCCTCCTCGGGGACGGGGTGTCGTCGGGGTGCGGAATCCGACGACGCATCGCAGTACCCGGGGGCGTACCCGACAAACCGCTCGCCCGCCGTGCGGCCCCCGGGTGCCTGGGGAACTCTGGGGTGGAGGAGGTGGCCATGGATCCCGTCGAGGCGCTGGAGCGGATCGCCTTCCTGCTGGAGCGCTCACTGGCACCGACGTACCGCGTCCGGGCCTTCCGTACCGCGGCCCGGGTGCTGAGGGGGCTGCCCGCGGACGAGGTGCGCGAGCGGGCCGAGGCAGGCTCGCTGGAGTCGCTCAAGGGCATCGGCCCGAAGACGGCCCAGGTGGTGCGGGAGGCCCTGGCCGGAGGTGTGCCGGGCTATCTGGAGAAGCTGGAGGGCGAGTCCGGCGCGCCGCGCACGGGCGGCGGAGAGAAGCTGCGGGCGCTGCTGCGCGGCGACTGCCATCTGCACTCCGACTGGTCGGACGGGGGCAGCCCGATCGAGGAGATGGGCCGGACCGCGGCGGAACTGGGCCACGAGTGGGCCGTGCTCACCGACCACTCCCCCCGGCTCACCGTGGCCCGGGGGCTGTCCCCGGACCGGCTGCGGGAGCAGCTGGACGTGGTGGCGGCACTGAACGAGACCTGGGCCCCCTTCCGGCTGCTCACCGGCATCGAGTGCGACATCCTCGACGACGGCTCGCTGGACCAGGAGCCCGAACTCCTGGACCGCCTGGACGTGGTGGTGGTGTCCGTGCACTCCAAACTGCGCATGGACGCCCGCGCGATGACCCGGCGCATGGTGGCGGCCGTACGGAATCCGCACGCCGACGTCCTCGGGCACTGCACGGGACGCCTGGTGACCGGACGGGGGCGGCCCGAGTCGGCATTCGACGCGGACGAGGTGTTCGCCGCCTGCGCCGAGTCGGGCACGGCGGTGGAGATCAACAGCCGCCCGGAGCGCCTCGACCCGCCCCGCCGACTGCTGCGCAAGGCGGTCGAGGCGGGCGTGCTGTTCTCGGTCGACACCGACGCGCACGCGCCCGGCCAGCTCGACTGGCAGATCCTCGGGTGCGCACGGGCCGAGGAGTGCGGGGTGCCGGCCGAACGGATCGTGACCACCTGGAGCCTTCCGGAACTGCTCGGCTGGTCCCGGGACGGCCGGGTGCCGTCCCGAGTGGCGACCGCCTGACGTGGTACTCGTGCGGCTCGATCGGATAAGGAGCGGTTCATGGAACGGGCGGCAGTGTTCGACGTCGACGGGACTCTCGTGGACACCAATCACCTGCATGTGACGACCTGGTGGGAGGCATTCAGGCAGGCGGGCCACCAGGTGCCGATGCACGCCGTGCACCGGGCCATCGGGCTGGGCTCCGAGGACCTCGTCGCCCACCTGCTCGGTGACGACCGCGACAAGGACCAGGACGCCGAGCTGAGCGCCGCCCACAAGGCCCTGTACGGGCAGTACTTCGACCGGCTGCCACCTCTCCGGGACGCGGGCCGGCTGCTGCGGCGGCTCGATCGGGAGGGCTGGCGGGTGGTGCTCGCGACCTCGGCGGGCGGCGCCGAGCTGTCGGCGCTGCGCCGGGCGATCTCCGCGGACGACGCGATCACGGCCACCGCGAGCGCCGACGACGTCGAGGAGGGCAAGCCGGCCCCCGAACCCGTCGAGCACGCCCTGGAGCTGGCCGGGGTGCCGGCCGAACGGGCGGTCTTCGTGGGCGACACCGTCTGGGACATGCAGGCCGGCTCCCGGGCCGGGGTGCGCTGCGTCGGCGTGCTGTGCGGCGGCATCCCGCGCGCCGACCTGGAAGAGGCGGGCGCGCAGGCGATCTACGACGACCCGGCGCACCTGCTGGCGGATCTGGGGGACAGTTTCCTGGCATGACCTGCGGGTTCCCGCGGAACTCACAGCGGATGACTCGTGTGACCGAAGTGGTGAGGCGGCCGTTCCGGCCCGCGCACGCGCTCCAGCGGGAGGCCGGTGCCGTGGGCCGGGCGGCCCGTGCCGCCTGGCGTGGGCCCGGGCGGGAGCGCGACCTGGTGGTGCAGTCCCTGAAGGCCTCGGGCGCCGCGATCCTGGCCTGGCTCGTGGCGGGCGAGTGGATGGGCGACCCGATGGCCCTGATGGCCCCGTGGGTGGCCCTCGTGCTGGTGCAGGCCACCGTGTACAGCTCCCTCATGCAGGCCGTGCGGCAGCTCGCGGCGATCTGCTGCGGGACCGTGCTCGCGGCGGTGGCCCTGGCCGTCACCGGGAGCACCCTGGGCGCGGTGGCGCTGTCCGTGCCGCCGCTGGTGCTGCTGGCGAACTGGCCGCGCTTCGGCGACCAGGGGATCTACGGCGCCACCACCGCGCTGTTCACCCTCGCCACCGGTGCCGCCGGGGCGTCCTCCGTCGGGCACCGGGTGGGACAGGCCGCGCTCGGCGCGGTCATCGGCCTCGCCGTGAACGCGTTCGTGCTGCCGCCGATCCATCTGCGGGACGTCCGGGAGAACCTCGCGGCGCTGGCCCGGGAGGCGGGTGACGTCCTGCGCACCGTGGCCGGTGACCTGCGCGAGGGCGAGTGGGACACCCGGCGCTGGTCCCGTGCCTCGGCCCATCTGGAGCACCGCTTGCGGGCGCTGCGCTCGGCCCGGGGCTGGAGCCGGGAGAGCCTGCGGCTGACCGCCGCGCCACTGCGAGCCGTACGGCGGCCTCCCGCGCCGGTCCCGCCGGAGGAGGACGACGACCGCTGGAGCCGGGTCACCGGGCACATCCGCGCGCTCACCAGAAGCCTGGCCGTCGCCGCCGACGACGACCGCGCCCCCACCTCGCCCTCGGGGCCGGTCCTTCAGGCCTACGCCGGGCTCCTTGAGCTGATCGCCGACGCCTGCCACGCCGAGAGCCAACGACTGCTCGGGGCCGGTGACGACGTCCGTCCGGACGACGGAGCGGAGGAGACGATGCGGGAGTTGCTCGGGCAACTCCAGGACGGGCTGCGGGAGCACGCCGGGCAGGGGGCCGATGGGACGACCGTGCTGGGGACGCTGCTCCTCCAGGCCGAGAACCTCTGGAGCGAGACCGTTCCGACCGGCAAGAAGGGGTGACGCAGTTCACCTCGAATCGGCCTCTGCCGAGGAACACCACAGGGTCGTGGCCCGTTGAACAGACCGTGGGTGCGGATGGGACAGTGTCCCCGGGCCTCACCTTTTGCCCACAGGGACGATCGTTCGGCTGAAGCCCTGTGGAGCCTTTCGCCGAGAGGCGACCGCCATCCGTGCCCACCACTTGACCGCCCCGACCGTGATTCCCCCGTCCGGTCGGGGCTTCCCCTTTTTCCGGCGCTGTTCCCCGGGTCGGACTCCTGACGGGCCGGGCTTGACTTCGAGCGCGCTCCAATTCGTAGCGTTCCGGTCATGAGCACTGCACAGCACAAGATCGGTTCGGGGTTCGACGCCCACAGCACGGCAGACGACGTCCTGGCGGGCACGGACCTGTCCGGAAAGCTCGCGATCGTCACCGGCGGCTACTCGGGGCTCGGCCTCGAGACCACCCGGGCACTCACGAAGTCGGGCGCCCGGGTGGTCGTCCCGGCCCGGCGTCCCGACAACGCCTGGAAGGCCGTGGCGGGGCTGGAGGGCGTGGAGCTGGACGAGCTCGACCTCGGTGACCTGGAGAGCGTGCGCGCCTTCGCCGAGCGGTTCCTCGACTCGGGCCGCACGGTCGACTTCGTCATCGACAGCGCCGGGATCATGGCCTGCCCGGAGACCCGGGTCGGACCCGGCTGGGAGGCCCAGTTCGCGACCAACCACCTCGGGCACTTCGCGCTGGTCAACCGGCTTTGGCCGGCCATCGAGCCGGGTGGCGCCCGGGTGGTCTCGGTGTCCTCGCGCGCCCACCACTTCTCCGGTATGCGCTGGGACGACGTCCACTGGCGGACCGGCTACGACAAGTGGCAGGCGTACGGCCAGGCCAAGACGGCGAATGTCCTGTTCGCCGTCCACCTCGACCGGCTCGGCGCCGAGCGCGGGGTGCGGGCCTTCTCGCTCCACCCGGGCGGCATCCTCACCCCGTTGCAGCGCCACCTCCCCACCGCGGAGATGGTGGAGCGCGGCTGGATCGACGAGCAGGGCAACCCGCTCAACCCCTCCGGCTTCAAGAGCCCCGAGCAGGGCGCGGCCACCCAGGTGTGGGCGGCGACCTCGCCCCAGCTGGCGGGGATGGGCGGCGTCTACCTGGAGGACTGCGACATCGCCGAGCCCGCCGTCGACGGCGACCAGAGCGGCGGGGTCAAGGCGTGGGCGACCGACCCGGAGCAGGCGGAGCGCCTGTGGACGCTGTCGGCGGAGCTGACGGGCGTGAACGCGTTCGCCTGATCCGGCACCGACGGCCCGACGGTCCCTGTCGGGTTCCCTGGGGCTGCCGTGCGCCGGCGTCCCTAAAGACTGCCGAGTTCCTTCGGCCCGTACAGCGCGGCCGCCGCCCCGGTCTCCAGCGCCCAGTAGCGGTCGCCGTACGACCAGTGCCACCACTCGGTCGGGTAGTTGACCAGTCCCGCCGCGCCCAGCGCCTCGCCCAGCACGGCCCGGTTCGCCTTCGCCTCCTCGGTGATGTTGCCGGCCCCCGTGTAGCAGGCGCCCTCGCTCTCCTCCGGGTTGGCGTTCATGGCGGTGCCCAGATCGAGTTCGCGGCCGTCCGCGTCGACGAGGGTGAGGTCGACGGCCGCGCCGGCGCTGTGCGGGGCTATCTCGGGCGGGGAGACGTAACGGCTGGCCGCGGTCCTGATCCGGTCCGCGGACCAGTCGGGGTGCGCGGCGCGCAGTTCACCGGCGTACTGCTCGAAGTACTGCCGTTGCAGGGCGGGCGGCCGGTAGCCCTCCACGAAGAGCAGCCGCAGACCGCCCGGCAGCAGGGCCTGGGCGGCGAGCAGCCGGTCGAGGACGCCCTGGCGCAGATGAACCTCGGCGCCGTGGGAGTCCTCGTGCTTGCGGTCGTCGACGAGGAGGTGGTCGCGGACGTCCACCAGGGGTTCGCCGTTCTCCTCGACGGGCACGGCGGCGACCCGCGCGTCGGACATCAGGATGATCTCACTCATGGGCCGATCATCTCGCGGCCGCCGGCCGGGCCGTGCACCGCGTGCATCGCCGGAGCGCGGGTACTCGGGCGGCTTCCCGCCCCAGCGGCCCGAAGGAGCCGAAAGTGAGCACTTCAAGCGGCAGCAGGATCGTGGTCACGGGCGCCACCGGCAACGTGGGAACCAGCGTGGTGCGCCTTCTCTCGCAGGATCCGCGGGTGGGCTCCCTACGGGGCCTGGCCCGGCGGATCCCGGACTGGTCGCCCGCCAGGACCGAGTGGTCGGCGGTCGATCTCGCGTCCGCGCAGGCGGATCTGGCCGAGGAGTTCGCGGGCGCCGACGCCGTCGTCCATCTGGCGTGGGCGTTCCAGCCGACGCACGACCCGGCGGCGACCTGGCGCACCAACGTCCTGGGTTCCATCCGGGTGTTCGAGGCGGTGGCGGCGGCGGGGGTGCCGGCGCTGGTGCACGCCTCGTCCGTGGGCGCGTACTCCCCCGGTCCCAAGGAGCACGCGGTGGACGAGTCATGGCCGACACACGGCTGGCCGGACGCCGCGTACTGCCGGGAGAAGGCGTATCTGGAGCGGGCCCTGGACACCTTCGAGCGCGACCACCCGGCGGTCCGGGTCGTCCGGATGCGGCCGGCGTTCCTCTTCAAGCGGGAGTCGGCGAGCGAGCAGCGCCGGATCTTCGGCGGGCGTTTCCTGCCCGGTCAGCTGGCCCGGCCCGAGCTGCTGCCCTTCCTGCCCGACATCCCCGGACTGCGGGTGCAGGCCCTGCACACCGACGACGCGGCGCGGGCCTACGCGCTCGCGGTGCACTCCGAGGTCCGGGGTGCCTTCAACCTGGCGGGCGAGCCGACGGTGGACGCGGAGCTGCTGGCCGGAATGCTCGACGCCCGTCCGGTCCGGCTGCCGCGCACCGCCGCCCGCTCGGCGATCGCGGCCGCGTGGGGCCTGCACCTGCTGCCCGCCTCCCCGCACCTGTTCGACGCGGTCCTGCGACTGCCGCTGATGGACTGCACACGCGCACGTACGGAACTGGGCTGGCACCCGGAGCACACGGCGACCGAGGTCCTGGAGGAGTTCCTGCACGGAATGCGGGAGGGCGCGGGGGCGCGAACGGAGCCGATGAAGGGGCGCAAGGTGGGCTGAGGCCTGGGCGGGTCGGCTGGTGGTGGGCGGGGGCGAGCGGGCCGGTGGTCGCCGAGGCCGCGCGGTCCGGTGTCAGCCGAGCCCGGGCACTCCGGTGGTCAACCGGGCCGGGCGGGCCGGTGGTCGGCTGGGTGCCGAGCGGGCCGGTGGCCGGCGGGGCCCATGGTCGGCGGGGCCGGGCGGGCCGGTGTCGGCCGAGCCCGGGCACTCCGGTGGTCAGCCGGGCCGGGCGGGCCGGTGGTCGGCTGGGCGCCGAGCGGGCCGGTGGCCGGCGGGGCCCATGGTCGGCGGGGCCGGGCGGGCCGGTGTCGGCCGAGCCCGGGCAATCCGGTGGTCAGCCGGGCCGAGTGGTCCCCGGGTTGCCCGGCCGGGTGGGCCCGTGGTCAGCCGGAGGACTCCTGCGCTCCCGGGTGTTCGGGGTGCACGGTGTCCGAGCGCTCTGCGCCCTGCCGGCCGGTGCCTGCCTCGTCGGTGTCGGGGACGTCCTCGGGCTGGTCGGTGCCGGGCTCGTCCCCGCTCGGGACGGTCGCGACCTCCCAGGGGTCCTCGCCCTCGCCGGCCTGCTGGTCCGGCAGGTCCCGCGGGATCGGGTCGCCGTTCTCGCCGGGCCCTTCGTTGCGGTGGTCCACGACGTCCTCCCTTTCGTTCACGGCGTCGCCGGGAGCGCGAGTACCTCCGCGCAGGTCGGCGAAACGTCAGCGCGGGGCACGCTCTTCCAGGGCGGCCCGCCAGGCGGGCGCGGGCCCCTCGGGGACGGGCTCGGGGCGTCTGCCGCCGCGGCCGAAGAAGTCGGCGAGCGGAAGGATGGCCGCGCCGACGGTGACCGCGTCGGGGCCGAGCCGGCCGAGCTCGACGGTGACCTTCTCCGCCGGGTACCGCAGCGCGTACGCCGTCGCGTGCCGCCGTACGGCGGGCAGGAACCGTGCGCCCAGCTGGAGCCCGGCCCAGCCGCCGATGAGGATGCGCTCGGGCTGGAAGAGGTTGATCAGGTCGGACAGCCCGGCGCCCAGGTACTCGGCGGTCTCCTCCACGACGGCGAGCGCCACCGGGTCGGCCGCGGTCCCGTCCACCGGGTGCGCGGCGGCGAGCAGCGCGCTCAGCGCGGTCTCCTCGTCGGCGCCCTCGGGCGGCCGGCCTCCCGCCTCGCGCCAGCGTTCCAGCAGCGACTCGGCGCCGGCGTAGGCCTCCAGGCAGCCGAGGGCCCCGCAGCGGCAGCGGCGCCCCCTGACCCGTACGGTCAGATGGCCCCATTCGACCGCCCGGCCGTGCTCCACCTCGGGCGTCACCAGGCAGGCGCCGACGCCCGACCCGAAGAGCACCACCACGGCGCTGTGGGCCCCGCGGCCGCCGCCGAACCACATCTCGGCCTGGCCGAGGGTCTTGGCGCCGTTGTCGATGAAGTAGCGGACGCCGGCGGGCAGCGGAGAGCCGGTGCGCAGCAGCGCCTCCAGCGGGACGGCGTCCCAGCCGATGGTCTGTCCGTGCACGACGGCCCCGCTCTCCGGGGTGTGCGCGACGATCCCGGGCACCCCGATGCCTACGCCGAGCAGCCGCTCGGGCTCGACGGCGGCCTCCGCGAGCACCTGCGCGATCCCGTCGCGGATGTGGCCTACGACGACCTCGACGTCGTAGCCATCCCCGGTCAACGGGTGTTCGGCGCGGGCGAGCTCGGTCAGCGTCAGGTCGAACAGCTCGACGCGCACCCGGGTCTCGCCGACGTCGACGCCGATCATGTACCCGCTGTCGGGGGCCACCCGCAGCAGGGTGCGGGGGCGGCCGCCGTCGGAGTCGACGCTGCCGGCCTCCTCGACCAGCCCGTCGCTCACCAGGTCGGCGACGACGTTGCTGACCGAGCCCGAGCTGAGCCCGGTGGCCGGGCCGAGTTCGAAGCGGCTGAGGGGTCCGTCGAACCAGAGGCGCTGGAGCACGGCCGTGCGGTTGGCGCGTCTGAGGTCGCGTACGGTACGTCCGTTCAAGGGATTCGCACTCCCGTGACCTGGGCGAGGGCCTCGATCTCGTCGAGGGCGGCGACGAGTTCCGGGGCCACCGCCGACTGGACCCAGCGCTCCTGCTCCACATCGACCGCCCGGGGGACCGTCTCGGTGAGCATGATCAGGTAGAGGTAGGTCCGGTAGAGGGCCAGCCGGACCCGGGCCAGGATGTCGAACTCGGCCCGGCCGCCCGCCTCCCGGTAGCCGGCGAGGAACGCCTCGTCCTTCTTGATGTCCCCCAGCAGCGCCAGGGAGACGAAGTCGGCCAGGGGGTCGCCCCAGAACATCCGCTCGCCGTCGATGAGCCCGCCGATGCGCGGCTCCCCGTCGGTGGGGCGGTCGACGAGGATGTTGCCGTCCCACAGGTCGAAGTGGACCAGCGCGGGGACGGTGACCTCGTCGAGGGCCGGGTAACCGGCCCGGACCGCGGCCGCCACCTGCTCGACGGACCGGGGCAGCCGCGCCCCGTAGTCCCGGGCGTCGTCGAGGATCGCCTCGATCATGGTGGTGAACGCGGTCCGCCAGTCGGCGGCGAGCGGCCCGAGGGCGCGGGAGGGATAGCCGAAGCCCGGCCCGGTCACCGTGTGCAGCAGGGCCACCTGGCGGCCCAGCTCCCTGCGCAGCGGCGGACGCTCGGACTCACCGACCGACGCGTCCCAGGGCTCGCCGGGGCACGCCGTCATCAGCAGATGCGCTACGGCGACGCCGGCGCCGAAGGCCACCACGTGCGGGGCCGTGACCTCGGCCTCGGCGGCCCTGCGGTAGAACTCCGCCTCGGCGACGAGGAGTCCGCGTTCGTAACGCAGGCCGGGGACGGTGGCGGCGGGCGGGACCTTGACCACATAGCGGGTGCCGTCGGTGAGACGGAGCTCCTCGACGGTGTTGTACGTGCCGCCGCTCAGGGGCCGGACCCCGGCGAGCCGATCGGGGTCGAGGCCCGCGCCCTCCAGGACCTGCCGAGCCCACTCCCAGGAGTCCACCAAGGTCTCGCCCCTTCCGTCACCCCGCGGCGTACACGTCCTCGACGTAACGCCCCTCTCGCACCAGCCTGTCGAGCCACCGAACGGCGGCCGACTCGTCGGCGTCCGGGGTGTGCTCCCGGAACAGGGTACGCAGCGCGTCCCGCACGCCGGGAGCCATTCGTGATCCGTCCCCGCACACGTACACACGGGCACCGGCCTGCAGAAGTTCCCAGACCTCGGCGGCCTCGGCAGCGATGCGGTGCTGCACGAAGCCGCTGCCCGGGACCGCGCTGAAGGCCGGGCGCAGCCGTACGGCCCCGACGGCCTCGGCGGAGCGCAGCTCGTCGGCGTGCAGGAAGTCGGCGTCCGGGGCGTCACACCCGAAGTAGCACAGCGCGGGCGGGAGTTGCTCGCCCCGGCCGAGGGCGGCGACACGGTCGGCGACCGCTCCACGGAAGGGCGCGAGGCCGGTGCCCGCCGAGATCATGACGACCGGGCCGGAGTGGTCGACGCGGAAGGCGTCCCGGCAGGGCTGGATCCGGGCCAGGACGGTGTCACCGGGCTGGACGTCGGCGAGGTACCCGGAGCCGGTGCCCCGGTGGGTGCCCTTGCCCGACCGGGCGGGGGCTTCCAGCAGGGAGACCATGAGGTCGATGTGGCCGGGGTCGGTCTGCGGCGACGAGGACACCGAGTACGGGCGCGGGCGCAGCGGCGTCAGCAGGTCGAGCAGGGCCGGCCAGTCGAGGGCGCCGCGCAGGGCGGGGTGGGTCTCGAAGAGCTCCACGAGGGTGCGCGGGTCGTCGGTGAGGGCCGCCAGCTGTGCCCGCTCGGGCGGGCAGGGGTTGGCGGCGGCCAGATCGGCGATCTGGTCGGCGGTCGGCCGTTGCCGCAACTCGACGTGGTGGGTGAGCAGTTGGCGCACGGTGAGGGGCCGGTCGACGGCGAGCCCGGCACGGCGCGGGCGGGTGGCGCGGATGTCGAGGACGGTGTCCGGGTCGACGCCGAACGCGTCGGCGGCCCGCTCGACCAGTGCCTTGTCGTGGACCGGGAGCACGGTGACGTGGTCGCCGGTGCGGTAGGTGGTGCCGGCGGGCAGGGCGAGCCGTACGAACCGCTTGAGGCGGGGGTGCCCCGGGGCGGTGAGGGCGTGGGCCGCGGTGACGGTCATCGGGACCAGGCCGTGGCGTTCGGCGAGGGCGTCGAGGGGGCCGCCGGTCAGGGTGCGGACCTCGTAGGCGGCGGTCGGCTCGGCGTCAGGGGCGGTGGCGGCGTCGGTGACGGTGGCGTCAGGGTCGCCGTAGGACGCGAGGAGTGCGGTGCGCAGGTCGGCGGTGAAGGTGCGGGCCGTGCCGGTGAGGTCGCCGGAGGCGTCACCCGCGGCGCGGTCCAGGATCCGTTCGGCGCCCAGGGCGGCGAGCCGCTCGTCGATCCGGGTCGGGACGTGCTGGTAGGTGGCGGCCCAGTTGCGGTCGCCGACGCCGAGGACGGCGTACGAGACGCCCGTCAGGTCGTGGGTGTCCGCCAGCCAGGTCGCGAACTGCCGTGCGTCGTCGGTCGGTCGGCCGTTGTAGGAGGCGGCGGTGATGACGACCGGGCGATCGGTGGGCAGGGCGTGCGCGTAGGCGTCCAGGGGTGCCACCTCGGTGTCGCAACCCAGGGCGGCGGCCTCGTCGGCGAGTCCGGCGGCGAGCTCGCGGCAGGTGCCGTAGTTGCTGCCGTGCAGGAAGAGGGCGCGGGTGCCGGGCAGGACCCGGGAGGGCAGCGCGGTGGCGGCGGCCGTGGTGGCGGCGGTCGCGGTGGCGGTGGGCTGCGGCACCGCGCCGGGCAGGGGCGCGTGGGTGCGGTCGGCCGGGGTGCGGGAGGTGAGCTTGAGGGTGAAGCCGTCCGGCTTGAGGGTGAGGGTCTCCTTCACCGTCAGGCGGTAGTCGGCGTGGTCGTGCAGGCGGTAGCGGTGGACTAGGAGGGCCAGCAGCATGGTCGCCTCGTGGAGCGCGAACTGCCGCCCGATGCAGGCGCGTTCGCCGGTGCCGAAGGGCTTGAAGGCGTGCGGGGAGCGGGCCGCCTCGGCCTCCAGGGTGAAGCGGGAGGGGTCGAACAGCTCGGGGTTGTCGCCCCACACGGGCTGCCGGTGCAGCATCGGCGCGATGACGGTGAGGGACTGCCCGGCGCGCAGCGGGATCCGGCCGCCGAGCAGGGTGTCCTCGCGGGCCTGCCGGCTGAAGGCGGCGGCCGTCGGCCACAGCCGCAGCGCCTCGTTGAGGACCTGCCGGGTATAGGTGAGCCGTCCGACCTCGTCGAAGGTCGGCTCCGGGTCGGAGGTGTCGCCCCACAACTCGTCGACCTCGCGCCGCACGAGGTCGAGCACGGCCGGGTGCTTGGTCAGGTAGTACAGGGCGAAGGACATCGCGCCGGAGGTCGTCTCGTGCCCGGCGATCAGGAAGGTGATCACCTGGTTGCGGATGTTGGTGGTGTCGAGCGTGGTGCCGTCGGCGGGGTGCGGGGCGCTCAGCATGAGGCCGAGGAGGTCGTCGGTGCCGCTCTCGCCGGAGGCCCGGCGGGCGCTGATCACGTCGTCCACGACCTGTGCGAGGTGGTCGGCGTTCTTCCGGAAGGCCTCGTCGGCGGCCGTGTGGTCGCCGCCCGGGGTGCGGGCGAGCCGGGTCATGGCCCACTCCAGGCAGCGCACCATCGACTCGACGAAGGGATGCGGTTCGTGCCGCTCGAAGGAGCCGAAGTCGTAGCCGAACCCGGCCAGGCCGATGGTGTCGAGGGTCATCCGGGTCATGTCGTCGGCGATGTCGACCGCCCGGCCGCCCCGGGCGGCGCGGTCCCAGGCGTCGATCATCCGCCGGGCGACCCGCAGCATCACCGGGTGGTAGGTGCGCATCGAGCCCAGCGCGAAGGCGGGCATCAGGATGTCGTGCGCCTTGGTCCAGTTCGGCTCGTCGTTGTAGGCGGTGAACAGCCCGTCGGCGGCGAACTCACGGACGTTCTCCAGCGCGGGACCGACGGCCTTGGCGAACCGGGTCTCGTCGGCGAGTTCGGTGACGAGGCCGAGATCGGCGACGAAGGTGACGTCCCGGCCGTGCAACCGCCGTACGAGCAGCGGGCCGTGCTCGCGCATCAGCGCCATGGCCTGCTGGAGCGGGATGCGGCCGGGGCCGGTGGCGGAGATGTCGACGACGGGGAGGCCGGTGGGGGTGGGGTGCGCGGTGGGGGGCATGGCGCGACAACTGCCTTTCGCGGTACGGGAGTACTGCGATCCAGGCTGGTCGACAGGCCACGGCCGCCCGGTCCGGCGCCCTACATGATCGTGTAGTCGAAAGCGTCCGAGAGGGCTTGCGTTGGTCCGCGGGACCACTCGACGTCCAGGTCCGGGACGAGAGTTGAGGTCGAGTGAGGACGCGGGGAGCCCCGTCGGGGCAGAGCGACCGGATGGCCCCTGCCCCGACGGCGCTGCCGTGCGTTGCGGCTCAGCCGAAGTTCACGTCGCTGCACCACATGTAGGCCTGGTCGAGGTGCGAGGCCTGCCAGATCACGAACAGGATGTGGTGTCCGGTGTAGCCGGAGGTCTGGACGGGGAACGTGATGTTCTGTGCCGGGGCGAAGCGGCCGGTCTGCGTGATGAAGTCGAGGTTGCCCCAGCCCAGGGTCTGGGTCTTGGGGTCGAAGCCCTGCTTGCTCACGTAGACCTTGAAGTAGTCGGCACCGTGGGACGCCTGGTCGTACAGGTTAACCGAGAAGTTCTTGCCGATGGTGGTGGTCTTCCACGGTCCGGGCTTGTCCAGGCTGCCGTTCCTGGAGAGGTTGTTGCTGCAGAGCGTCCCGTCGGGGGTCCGCGCCTGGAACTGACCTCCGAGGCCGTCGCGGAGCGCGCTCATCCAGTTCCACATGGTGTCGGGGTTGGCCTGGAAGGCCTGCCAGCACATGGGGTCCTGGGTCTGCATGGCCGGGTTCATGTGGTCGCTGCCCCACGTCTTCCAGCACTGGTAGGCGCGGGTGGCGGGACCGACGACGGTGCCGTGGGCGTGGGCGGGGGACGACCAGGTGAGGGCGCCGACGACCACGGCGAACAGCATGACGAGCGCCTGGAGAGGCCGGCGGAGGGACGCCCTTGAACGCCTGGCTAACGGACTCTTCTTGCGCATGTGGGGGGACTCCTTCCAGTTGCAAGGCTGCCATGGGAGCGCTCCCACCGTGCGGTCTTCCGAGTGAGATGTCAATGGAGCGGACGGAGTCGATTACAGGGGTGGGTGGCTAGCGGGGCGTCTGGCGGGAGAGGGGAGCAGAGTCGTTGGTCAGCGCGCGAATGCCGAGCAGTTCCTGCAATCGCCCATGGTTGAGTAGTACACGTACGTACGGGGCGTTTGTGCGGAGCGGATGGAGCTGCTGGTGGACCGGTCTCATCCAGAACGGTCCCATCCGGACGCCGTGGTCTGGCGCAACCGTGCCCTGACACTTTTCGACCGGGTCTCCGTGCCGGTCGCGGTGTGCGATGTCTACGGCGCCGTGCTGCTGGCCAATCCGGCGATGGCGACGGAGTGCGGTACGTCGCCGGGGCGGCTGCGCGGGCGGGACGTGCTGGAGCTGTTCCGGCCGCAGGAGGCGACTCAGGTGGAGCGGATCGCCGAGGCACTGCGGCTGCGGCACCGTTCGCGCTACCAGGTGTCGGTGTGCTGGCGGGCGCCGGGAGGCGGCGAGCGGTTCGGCGAGCTCACGGCGGACCCGGTGAGCGACAGCGTGGAGGAGACGCCCTCGCTGCTGGTGATGCTGCGGGTCGAGGGCGAGCGGGAGCACTCCCCCACCGCCGAGCCGGTCCGCGTCGCACCGGTCGAGGCCCGCATCCTGGCCCTGCTCGCGGCCGGTGCCACCACGGCCCACGCGGCCCGGGAGACGGGCCTGACGGTGGACGGGGTCAACTACCACCTGCGGCGGCTGTCGGCGCGGTGGGGCGCGGGGAACCGTACGGAACTGGTCGCGCGGGCCTACGCGTTCGGGGTGCTCACGACCGGCGTGTGGCCTCCGTCGGTCTCGGGCGAGTAGGCCGCGCCGGCGGATCCGGTCCGGTCCAGGCGCGGTGGCTGCGCTGGCGGCGGTGGCGGGCTGACCATCACCGCACCTTTGGAGGCGAAGGGCCGGCATGCCGCGCGCACGCCACCCGTATCTCTCTCCGTCGGGTGCGGCGCCCACCCGGGATCGACGCACACGAGTGCACGTCAGATCCGATCCTGCCCGGCCGAGTCAGGCGCCCACCCGGGCACGAGGCCGAGGCACCGCCTGCAAGGCGATGTCCACGGTGGCGTGAAGGGCCGCACGGGTCGCGCCCGCGGCCGCGTGCACGGCGTTGCCCTCGCTGACGACCATGACGTAGCGGGCGAGTGCGTGCGGGTCGGTGCCCGCGGGCAGGTCGCCCTCCTCGACGGCGCGGGCCAGACGCTGGGCGAGGGCGTGTTCGCCGGCGAGGCGGCTGTCGGCCAAAAACCGGGCGATGCGGCCGCTGTCGCCGCCCTCGGCGAGGCCGCCCTGCACCGACAGGCATCCCGAGGGGCGGTCGGGGCGGGTGAGGGCGTCGGCGTTGGCGCGGAGGAAGGACTCGATGACCGCGTAGGCCGTCGGCTCGGCGAGAGCCTCGCGGGCGTAGGCCATGTCGGCCTCGGCGTAGCGGGCGACGGCACGGTGGAAGAGCTGCTCCTTGTTGCCGAACGCCGCGTACATGCTCGTGCGGTTGATGCCCATCGCCTCGGTGAGGTCGGCGAGCGAGGCACCGTCGTAACCCTGGCGCCAGAAGACCTCCACCGCACGGTCCAACGCGGCTTCCGCGTCGAAGCCCCGGGGCCTGCCGCGTACCGCCATGACGCCCTCCTGTGTCGGTCCCCGAAATTTTAACCGAGCGGTACGGAATAGCTCTCCCGACCCTGCGGTTCTCTCCGGTGAACGACTTGAGTACCGAACGGTACAGAATAGGAGAGCCCCTCATGCGACAGCTCGACGGCAAGACCGCCCTCGTCACCGGTGCCACCTCCGGCATCGGCCTGGCCGCCGCACGACGGCTCGCGGCGGAAGGCGCCCACGTCTTCCTCACCGGCCGCCGCAAGGAGGCGCTCGACGAGGCGGTGGCCTCCATCGGCGACCGCGCCACGGGAGTACGAGCGGATGTCGCCGACCTCGGCGACCTCGACCGCCTCTTCGACCGGATCCAGCGGCACGGCAGCCTCGACATCGTCTTCGCCAACGCGGGCGGCGGAGAGTTCGCGGCCCTGCCCGACATCACCTGGGACCACTACGCCGACACCTTCAACACCAACGTCGGGGGCACCCTGTTCACCGTGCAGAAGGCACTCCCGCTGCTCAACCCGGGCGCCTCGATCATCGTGACCGGCTCCAACATCGACACCAAGGGCGCCGCCTCCTTCAGCGTCTACGCCGCGACCAAGGCCGCGCTGCGCTCCCTGACCCGCAGTTGGGCGGCAGAACTCGTCACCCGTGGCATCCGCGTCAACAGCATCGCGCCCGGCCCGATCGAGACGCCCGGTCTCAGCGGTCTCGCGGGCGGCCCCGAGGCGGCCGAACAGCTGCTGAAGGGCCTGGCCGCCGAAGTCCCCATGCAGCGTCTCGGCCGCCCGGAGGAGATCGCCGAGACGGTCCTCTTCCTCGCCGGTGAGGCCAGCAGCTACATGACCGGTGCCGAGATATACGTTGACGGCGGCGCCAGCCAGATCTGACCACCACCACAACCGACCATCCCGATCCACGCACCTGGCACGGGCGCGCCGGGGCGGCCTGCCGAGCTCTTGCAGAACCGGCCGGTCGCCCCGGACGCCCCCGACCCCCTTGAAGGAATCATGCCCACCGTGACCGACCTGCTCGCAGCCAACCTGCACGAAGTCTTCGGGAACCGCGACGCCGCAACCCGCCGTGCGGCCGTCGACCGCATCTACACCGAGGACGTCGTCTTCACCGACCCCGAGGAGACCACCACCGGCCGCGACGCCCTCGCGGACAAGGCCGCCGCCCTCCTCGCCGACGCCCCGGCCGACTTCGAGCTCACCGAGGACGGCAGGCGCTACGCCGGTCCCGACACCGGTGCAGTCGCCTGGGCCTTCGGTCCGCCCGGCGCGCCCGCCGTCCGCGGGATCGACGTCATCACCGTCCGCGACGGAAGGATCGCCGCCGTCATGACGATGTTCACCGCCTGACCCTCGTCACGGTGTGACGAGACCGAGCGCCGAGTCGCAACTCGACGCCGTCCCCGCCCCCTCCGGCGCCCCGAAGCGGGCCAGCGTGTGCCACACCATCTTGAGATGCTGGAGTTCGTACCGTCCCGTCCGTGCGGCGTCGCCGATGATCCGGGGGTCGATCAGCCCGTCCTCGGCGATGCGCGCGCCGAGGTCGGCGTACTGCCGACCGCGGTAGTCGGCGTGGTCGTACAGCGCGGCGACGGTGATGCGGTAGCCGGGGTGCCACTCGACGGGGACGGGGAGCAGGCGGGCCGCGGCCTCGACGGGGGTGTCGCGGTAGCTCGCGTCCAGGACGAGGGCCTCCACATGGCGGGCCAGCTCGACGCCGCCGTGCACCTGGGCCTCGATGTAGTCGTCGAGGGCGTCCTGCTCGTCGGCCTCCGCTCGGGCGATCAGGGACATGCCGGCGGCGACGCCGAAGTGGACCGGCTCGGCGGCACTGTCGGGGTAGCAGAAGGTGGCGCGGGCGAGGGGCTCGCCGGTGAGCCGGAAGTGCGAGGAGCCGAACCGCGGTGCCGCGCCGACCACTTGACGGCGGAAGTTCAGCGCGCCGTACACGGGCCGTTCGTGCGGGGCCGCGTCGTCGTAGGCGCCGCCGAAGATCCGGCTCTCCCAGCGCCAGCGGTCGCCGCCGGGGTGCGCGGTCAGCCCGCCGTTGCTGGTGCCGGTGACGAACTGCGAGTGGTAGACGCCGTCCTGGGCCAGCGCCTCCAGCAGGGGCAGGCCGCGCGCCAGGCGGTCCGGGTGGAAGTTCAGCGTGATGCGCATGTCCGGGGCGACGGCCGGCCCCTGCGACCCGGCCGCCACATGGTTCAGCGCCGCCCGTACCCGGGCCGACTCGACTGGACTCACCGGCTTCCCTCCTCCTCGGCGATCTACTGGATGATCACGCGAAGAGGCGGAAGCCGCACCTCATTTGCCGGTAGCCGCACATCATTTACCGGACGCCGCACCTCATTTGCCGGACGCCGCACATCATTTACCGGACGCCACACCTCATTTACCGGACGCCACACCTCATTTGCCGAGTTCCGGCCCGACCGAGAGCACGATCTTGCCCCGGTTGTCACGCCGTTCCAGCCGCTCGTGGGCGGCCCGCGCCTCCTGGAGCGGTACGACCGTCTCGACCGGCACGCGATAGTCGCCCGCCGCGACCCGCTCCGCGAGTTCCCGCAGGTCGGGACGGGGATCGTAGCCGTGGATCTGAAGGTTGGTGAGCTGGAAGCCGAGGATCGAGGCGTTCTTGGGATAGAAGTCGCGGGTGTCGACGGCGCTCGGCTCCAGGGCCACGTTGGCGAGGGCGACGACCCGGCCGCCGTGCCCCACCTCGCGCAGACTGCGCCCGAAGGCCTGGCCCCCGACCGTGTCGAGGACGACGTCGGCGCCGCGCCCGTCGGTGAGCCGGAGGATCTCCTCGACCTCGGCGTCGCCGGGGTGGGCGGAGGTGTCCACGGTGACGTCGGCGCCGAACTCCCCCGCCCAGGCTGCCTTCTCGGCCGAGCCGGCCAGGGCGAGGACCCGCGCCCCGGCCTCGGCGGCGATCTGCACGGCCGCGGTACCGACACCGCTGGCCGCCGCCTTCACCACCACGGTGTCCCCCTTGGAGACGCGGGCGAGATGGCGCACGCAGTACCAGGCGCTGAGCCAGGCGATCGGCAGGGTGGCGGCCCGGGTGAAGTCGACGCCGTCGGGGAGCACCACCATGTTGTCGGCGGACACCGTGGCCAACTCCGCGTAGAACCCGGATGACTTGCCGCCGTCCAGGGCCATGACCCGCTGCCCCGGCGCCAGGTCCGTCACGCCCTCCCCCACTTCGACGACGACACCCGCCGCCTCGGCGCCCGGGATCAGCGGCGGCTTTCCGGCGCGGTGGTAGCGGCCGGAGCGGAGCAGGGCGTCCGCCCGGTTCACCCCGGCCGCGGCGATCCGCACCAGCACCTCGTCGGGGCCCGGCACCGGATCGGGCACCTCCACCGGCACCAGTACCTCCGGTCCGCCGAACCTGTCGATCCGCACCGCACGCATACCGCACCCGCTCTCTGCCGCAGCCGCACCGAGGCGACTGACACCGGTTGAACTGGTGTCAGCCTCCGACACCGGTTCAACCGGTGTCAAGAGGGGGCGGCAGCACAGCCGACACCGTGTGAACCGGTGTACGCTCGACGCCATGACCGGCAGCCCCGCCCCCGCCGACCCGGCGCTCGCGTTCCCGTTCATCGGCGGGCGCCCCTGCCTGGACTTCGTCGCGACCCTCGGCAGGCGGCACGCCACCCCGCTGGAGCGGCTCCCGGACACCGCCGCCCTCGCCCGCTGGTTCACCGAGGCGCAGCTGGCCGCCGGAGCGGAGCCGGTGCGGGTGAGCGCGCGGGACCTGGCGGACGCCCGTCTGCTGCGGGAAGCCGTGTACGCCCTGGTCCGCACTGCGATGACGGGAGCGGAGCCGGATCCGGCCGACGTGGCCCGGGTCAACGCGGTCGCCGCCCAGCCGGACCTCGCGCCCCAGTTGGGCGCGGCCCGCTGGACGGCACGCGGTCCGGCCCGCGCCGCCCTCGCGACGGTGGCCCGGGACGCCGTACTCCTGGTGCGCGGGCCGCTTCTGGAGCGGGTCAAGGAGTGCGAGAACCCGGACTGCTCCCTGCTGTTCCTGGACGACTCCCAGGCCCGCCGCCGCCGTTGGTGTTCGATGGACCGCTGCGGGAACCTGGCGAAGATCGCCGGATACCGTTCGCGGAGCCGGACCGCCGCCACGCGCTGAGCATCCGCCGACGGGGTGTGGTGGCCGCCGTCACCGCCCCGGCCCCTTGCCGCCGACCGGCCCGAGCCACCAAGGTGGGGCAGCCTTGCGGACCCTGCCGTCCGCAAGGGATGTGTGGACGATTCTGTGAAACGGGAACAGACCAAAGCATGCAAGTTGTACGTGAGTGGACGGCGCCCCTCGTGCGGTACGCGAAGCGGCACCGGGACCCGGTGGCCGTGCAGACCCTGCGATCGGCGGCCGCGGCCACGATCTCGTACGTCATCGCGCTGCGTCTCAGTCCCGAGGCGGCGCCCCTCACCGCGCCGCTGACCGCGCTGCTGGTCGTGCAGGTCACCCTGTACTCCACGCTCACCACCGGTGTGCGCCGGGTGAACTCGGTGGTGGCCGGCGTCCTCGTCGCCATCGCCTTCAGTCTGCTGGTGGGTCTGACCTGGTGGAGCCTGGGTCTGCTGATCGTGGCCTCACTGGTGGTGGGACGGCTGGTGCGGGTCGAGGAGTTCGTGCCCGAGGTGGCGATCAGCGCGATGCTGGTCCTCGGCGTGACGACCGTCGGGGACACCGCCTGGGCGCGGGTCCTGGAGACCCTGATCGGCGCGGTCGTGGGGCTGGCCTGCAATCTGCTGCTCGCTCCCCCGGTGTGGGTGGACGAGGCCGGAGAGTCGATCGAAGGGCTGGCCCGCCGGGTGCGGAGGCTGATGCTGCGGATGGGCGAGGAGGCCGCGGGCCGTCCACCGGTGGAGCTGGCGACCGCCCGGCTGTACGAGGCGCGCGAGCTCGACCACGACATCGTCGAGGTGGACGCGGCGCTCCGGCAGGCCGAGGACAGCCTGAAGCTCAACCCCAGGGTGAAAGAGGGCCTGCTGCACCGGGTGGTGCTGCGCACCGGTCTGGACACCCTGGAGATCTGCACGGTCGTGCTGCGGGTGCTCGCCCGCACCCTCACCGACCTCGCCAAGGAACGCGACCCCTTCGCCGAGGAACCGGGCCTGCTGGAGAAGAGCCAGGATCCCGAACCGCTGTTCGGTCCGGAGACCGGTCGCACGGTGGAGCAGCTGCTGTCCGAGATCGGCGACGCCGTGGTCAGCTTCGCCGTCCTGGTCACCACGCACGTCAGCGTGAGTGCCGAGTCCGCGGAGGCGCGGCTCACCGCCGAACTGCGCCAGGCCTCGGCGACCCGGGACAAGCTCGCCCAGCTGCTGCTTGAGGAGGTCCAGCGCGACACCCGCCACTGGCAGCTGCACGGCGCGGTGCTCACCGAGGTCAACCGCATCCTCGACGAGCTGGACACCGAGCACCGCTCCCGCCGGCTGCTGGAGGAACTGGACCGGGCCGCCCGCGAGCAGCGGGAGCGGATGCCCCATCTGACCCGGCTCCAGGAACGCTGGCGCAGGAACCGCCCGGCACTCACCCGTCGTTCTAGGTGAGGCAGGCACAGCGATCCAGGGGGGCGGACCCATGACGGACACGAGCGTGCGGATCGACGGGAACACACTGCGGCTGCCGGGCGGTGCCGCGGTGCGGTTCATCCGCACCCTGCGCCTGCCCGAGACGGGCACGCATCCGCTGCCGCCGGGGCTCGGCGAGTTCCCCGTGCGGCGCGTCTCCGACTACCCCGACACCGTGCCCGAGCAGTGGCGGGCCCGCGGCGGGGTGATGCTTCCGGTGTATCTGCGGGAGGCGATGTGGCTGAGCTTCGGCGCCACCACCGAGCCCGTCGCCCTCCAGGTCGGGGTGGGCAAGGTGTGCGCGGTCTCCGGCAATCCCTGGAGCGACCGGCTCGCCCGTGACCCGCAGAACTACCTGGTCCTGCCCCGCCAGCCCTGGCTGGACGGCATCAACTCCGGCAAGGGCACGGTCCGCCAGTTCGTGGCGGTGCCGCTCGGCCTCGGCGCGACCGTCGAGGGGCAGGTCACCGGCGAGGAGGTCTGGGGCGGCGTACAGCTCCAGTCGTTCCCGCTGGTCGAGGAGCGGCTGGCCGAGTGGCGGGAGACCCAGCGGCGGATGCGGTCGGCGAGCGGGCCTGGCATGGCTTACGGCGCCGCCGTCCCCATGGCCATGTCGGCGCCCGCGGCTCCGGCGGCGGCGCCCCGCAGCGCTCCCGCGATGGGGCTCGGCGTCGGCGGCTCGATGCGCCAGGAGGTCTACCGCGACGAACGGCCCCTGTCCGACTGGGTGAGCGCTCCGGCCGGGCGGGTGTTCGTGCACCTGGTGACCCCGCCCGAGTGGCGCCGCATCACCGGCGAGGCGCCCCCGCCGTCCCCGGTGGACCGCGCCGCGTACACCAGCGCGGGACTGCCCTGGTTCGACTACTACGACCAGGACGCGGAGGATCTCGCCCCGACGGACACCCTGGAAGGCGTGAAGCCGGTCGGGGACTGGCTGGGGGACGATCACGAGCCCTGGCAGCCGCCGTCGCCCTCGCAGGTCAAGCCGCTGGGGGACGCGCCGGGCAAGCCGGTGCAGGACGGCGACTGGTAGCGGACGGCCGGTCCCGGGTTGCACCGGCCGGGTGATCCGGGCGAAGGTGGCTGTTCAGGCCAGGGACGTCGATCACCCGGGGTGCGCAGGGATGGAGAGTGCGAACGGCGGCTGGAGCAGGCGCCGGTTCGTCGGTGTCCTCGCCGGAGCGGGCTCGGCACTCCTGGGCTGCTCGACGTCGTCCGGGGTGTCACCGGAGTCGGCGTCCGGGGCCTCTTCGGGGGCACCCTCGAAGACCGCCGGCTCCCCCGTGCGCCCCTCGCCGAGCCCGACCGGCACGCCGTCACGCCGGGCCGCGACCGGCCCCCGCGCCCTCTACCTCGGCACCTACACCACCGGGGAGGGCGGCGGCCGCGGTATCGGTGTGGCCCGCTACGACGCCGGCAACGGCCGGATCACCGGCACCGGCACGGTCACCGGCGTCACCAACCCCTCCTATCTCGCCGTGCACCCCGACGGCCGCACGCTGTACGCGGTCGCCGAGCAGGACGCCGGCGCCGTCACCGCCGTACGGCTGGCCGACCGCGAGGTCCTGGGGAGCCGGAGCACGGGCGGGGCGGGGCCGTGCCATCTGTCGGTGCATCCGGGCGGGCGCTGGCTGCTCAGCGCCAACTACGGCTCCGGCAGTGTGGCGGTGCACCCGATCGACGCGTCGGGAGCGCTCGGCGAGCGCAGGGAGACGGTCACGCACTCCCGTCCCGCGCCGGGTCCCGGTCAGGACGGTCCGCACGCCCACCAGTTCCTCACCAGTCCCGACGGCGGTCATGTGCTCGCGGTCGACCTCGGCACCGACACCGTCTACAGCTACCGCCTCGACGAACGCTCCGGCGCGCTCACCGAGGTCGCGCAGGCGCACACCCGGCCCGGTGCCGGGCCGCGGCACCTGACCTTCCATCCCGGGGGCCGGTACGCCTATCTGGCCAACGAGAGCGACAACACCGTGGCGGTCTGCGCCTACGACCGCGGGAGTGGCCGTCTGACCGTCGGGGCGGCGCAGTCCACGGGCACGGGGCCGGGCACCAGCTATCCGGCGCAGCTCCTGGTCACGGCGAACGGCTCGTTCGCCTATCTCGCCAACCGCGGCGACAACAGCCTCACCCGCTACGCGGTGGAGGCGGACGGCGCCCGGCTGCGGCTGCTGGACACCGTGCAGGTGCACGGGGACTTCCCGCGGCACATCGCGTTCTCGCCGGACGGGACACTGCTCTTCGCGGCGAACCAGAGGTCCGGCACCGTCAGCGTCTTCCATGTGAACGCCGAGAGCGGTGCACTGCGGCTCGCCGGTGAGCCGTTCGCCTCACCCGTCGCCGTCTGTGCGCTGCCGCTGTAGGGCGCGCGGGCAGGACGCGGCGCTCGCCTGGGTCAGCAGGACGTGCATGCGCTCCGTCAGCCGCGCCACGTCGTCGGCGGGCGCGTGGAAGGGCAGGCGTACGTCGCCGTGGGCGCGGGCGCGCTCGATGCGCAGGGTCAGTCCGTGCCGGTCCACGGCGAGGGGCTGGACGCGGACCGCGCCGTGCAGGCTGTCGGAGTCGACGAGCCGGGTGAGCCGCTCGACGGCGTCGGGGTGGCAGTCGGCGAGGTGGGTGAGCAGCCGGGCCTCGGCCGTGGCGAGCGGGTCGGGCGCGGCGGCGACGAACTCGTCCAGGTCGACGACGACCGCCCCGGACGGCCTGCGCAGCACCACGCGCGCGGCCTTGAACTCCAGCCTGCCGTCGGCGGGGACGAACCAGCCGGCGATCCACAGCCGGGCGCGGATCCGGCTGCGCACGGGGACGGGGGCCACGTCGGCGAACTCCAGGACGGCGGACGGCTCGCCGCGGGGCGCGCAGATCGCGGCCGCCATGAGGGTGCTGTCCTCGGGCACGTCCAGCGTCACCCGTCCGTCCTCGGCGACGGTGTGCGCGCCGACGAACTCCTCGCGGCCGCCCTCCGCGGTCACCGCGCAGGACCACGAGGCGGCGAGCACCGACCGGGCGTGTTCCGCCGCGGACGGCGCGGCCGTCCAGGGTTGGCTGTCACCCATCCGTTCCTCCTTAGGTAAGGCTTGCCTAACCTATCGAAGATCGGCGATGAAGCCAACCTCCGACGGATGACGGATGTGCGGGTTCCGGTCAGGGCGTGAGAACGCCGAGCAGGGCCCGTGCGCACAGATCGCGCACCTGCTCACGGGTGAGGTCCGGGCCCCTCAGCCACTCCAGGCAGACGGCCGTGGTGAAGGCCAGCCAGCCCCGGACGGCCAGTTGCAGGTCGGGGCGCCCCTGCGCCGCCGGGCCGAACTCCGGGTCGGCGGCCAGCGCGGCGAGGATCTGCCGCTCCTGCGCGGCCAGCGCCCGCTGGTAGACCCGGCGCACCGCCTGGTCCCCGGCCGCGTCAGCACGGTGGAAGGCACGGAAGCCGTGCGCGTGGGCGTGGACGTACTCCAGATACGTGTCCAGCCCCGCCGTGAGCTGCTCGCGCACCGGGACTCCGGGGACGGCGGCCGTCATGGCCAGCATCCGCTCGCTCTCCCGCTCGACGACCGCCGCGAAGAAGTCCCGCTTGGTCGGGAAGTAGTGGTAGAGCAGCCCGCGCGAGACCCCGGCGATCTCGGCGACCTGCTCGATCCACACGTCGTCGTACGGGCTCTCGGAGAACAGTCGCGCCCCCACCGACAGGAGCTGCTCGCGGCGCTCCCCGGTGCTGAGCCTGCGGCGCGTGCGCTCGCCCTGCTTCCCGGCCATGCCCGCACTTTACTTGACGCCGGTTCAACAACGAGATCAGACTGAACCCGCGTTATTGAACCCACGTACAACGTGCGCACCTGCCGCTGGATCAAGGGAGATCGCGTCATGGCGGAGACGACGACGGCCGTCCGGACGAAGGGATTCCGCAGTGCCGAGCTGGGCTGGCCCGAACTGCACCGCATTCCGCGTCCGCCGCACCGGCTCCCCCTGCTCGGTGACGTCCTCGGCGCCAACCGCCGCACTCCGCTCCAGGACTCGCTGCGCTACGCCCGCCAGTTGGGCCCGATCTACCGGCGCAAGGCCTTCAACCGCGAGTTCGTCTTCACCTGGGGCGCCGATCTGGTGGCCGACCTCGCGGACGAGACGCGGTTCGCCAAGCATGTGGGCCTCGGGGTCGCCAATCTGCGCCCGGTCGCCGGGGACGGGCTCTTCACGGCCTACAACCACGAGCCCAACTGGCAGCTGGCGCACGACGTGCTGGCCCCGGGCTTCAGCCGCGAGGCCATGGAGGCCTACCACCCGATGATGCTGGCCGTGGCCGGGCGGCTCACGGACGCCTGGGACCGCGAGCTGGCGGCGGGCCGCTCGGTCGACGTCCCCGGCGACATGACCAAGCTGACCCTGGAGACCATCGCGCGGACCGGGTTCGGCCATGACTTCGGCTCCTTCGAGCGGGACCGGCCGCACCCCTTCGTGACGGCGATGGTGGGCACCCTGACCTACGCGCAGCGGCTCAACTCGGTTCCCTTTCCAGCCCTGCTACGACGTGCCGCCCAGCGCAACGCGGACGACATCGCCTACCTCAACCGCATGGTCGACGACCTGGTCCGGGCCCGGCGCGCCGCGAGCGGGGACGGCGACCTGCTGGACCGGATGCTGGAGACGGCCCACCCCGAGACCGGCGAGCGGCTGTCCCCGGAGAACGTCCGCCGCCAGGTCATCACCTTCCTGGTGGCCGGCCACGAGACCACCTCGGGCGCCCTCTCCTTCGCCCTGCACTACCTCTCCCGCCACCCCGAGGTCGCGGCACGCGCGCGTGCCGAGGTGGACCGGGTCTGGGGCGACGCCGCGATGCCGGGCTACGACCAGGTGGCGAAGCTGCGGTACGTGCGCCGGGTGCTGGACGAGTCGCTGCGGCTGTGGCCGACCGCGCCCGCCTTCGCCCGGGAGGCCGTCGAGGACACCGTGCTGGCCGGGAAGCACCCCATGCGCCGGGGAGCCTGGACGCTGGTGCTCACGCCGATGCTCCAGCGCGATCCCGAGGTGTGGGGCGCCGACGCCGACCGCTTCGACCCGGACCGCTTCGACCCCAAGGCCGTACGGTCGCGTCCGGCGCATGTCTTCAAGCCGTTCGGCACGGGGGCGCGGGCGTGCATCGGACGCCAGTTCGCGCTGCACGAGGCCACGCTGGTGCTCGGTCTGCTGCTGCGCCGCTACGAGCTGCGGGCCGATCCCGGCTACCGGCTCAGCGTGACCGAGCGGCTGACGCTGATGCCGGAGGGGCTGCGGCTGCACCTGGAGCGGCGGACCACGGCCGCCACGGCGACGGCCGCCGAGGAACCCGCAGCGGTCCCGGAGTCACGCTGCCCAGTGCGCGGGGCGGGTGACTGAGTCCGGCAGCCGGGTGCCGGCGCTGCCCCGGGCCGCGTTCAGCTGGGGCTGGGTCAGGAAGAACGCGCCGGTCAGGTCCGCGTCCGTGAGGTCGGTGTCCCGCAGGTCGGCACCGATCAGATCCGCGCCGCGCAGATCGGCGCCGGTGAGGTCGGCCGCGATGAGGTAGGCGCCCCGGAGGGTGGCCCCGCGCAGGTCGGCGCCCTTGAGGCGGGCGCCCATCAGGTCGGCGCCCCGGCGGTTCTTCTTCCTGCCCTTGCCGACCCCCGCTCGTGCCAGCTCGCTGGTCCTGAGCAGGAGGGTGTTGACCTCCTGCCGGTGCGCGGGGACGTCCAGTGCCGTGAGTTCCTCGGCGGTCCCCCGGGTGAGCGCCTCGGTCCGCTCCCGCATCCGGCGCAGGTCGGCGTGGAGCGGGCGGGCCGCGGCCAGGGTGAGCGCCTCGGTGAGGTACCAGAGCAGTTCGTGGAGCTGGCGCACCACGGGGAAGACGTCGAACATCCGGCGGGCGTCCTCGCGCGGGCCGGTGCGCCAGTCCTGGCCGCCGAAGGTGACCTGCGAGACCTTCTGTCCGGCACCGAAGCAGTCGTAGACCGTGCATCCGGTGAAGCCCTCGGTGCGCAGCCTCGCGTGGATCCCGCACCGGTGGTCGCCCTGGAGGTTCGGACAGGGCGTGCCGGCGGGCTTGTCGAGAGCGAAGTCCGCGGAGCGGGCGAAGGGCAGCGCGACACAGCACAGCCCGAAGCACCGCGCGCAGTCACCGCTGAGGTCGATCATCTGTTCTGGCATCGCGGCCAGCCTAACCGGCCCGCCGACCGGCCGAGCTGACGGGAACTCACCGATGAGATTCCGGCGATGTGGGGGTCTCCACATACAACGGAAAACAAGCTCGGCTACCACGGAGAGACCGGCCGAACGAGGCAGGAGCCGACCGCATCGAGGAGACGCCATGTGCAGCCACCAGCCCCCGTGCCCCACCGCCGACAGCCCCGGCCATCCCGGCGCGGCGATCGTCTGCGCCCACCCCGAACAGGGCTGGAGCCTGCTGTGCAACGGCACCATCGTCTTCGACGACACCGGTGAGCTGCTGCCCGACGGGCGGGTCGTGCGCCCGCACCGGCCGCTCGGCCCCCTCGCCGTGGCCGCCTGAGGCGGCGGGCCGGGGTCAGTAGCGTTGCGCCTTGGCCAGCTTGGGGGTCAGTACCGGCTCGGCCGGTTTGCGGCTGACGGCGACGGGCTGGGCCTTCTCCCCCGGCTTCAGGTCCTCGGCGCCGACGTAGCGGGTCTCCACCGTCTTGCCCGCCGAGTCGAGGAAGTCGACCTGGACGGCGTACGAGGCCGTCCGGTCGGTCTTGTTGGTGATGGTGACGACGACGGCGAGCAGCCCGCCGGTCCCGGAGCGCGGCTTGCCGGTCAGGGTGACGTCGGACATCGCGTTGCCCTGGCCGTCGACCTTGGCGAGCTCGGCCTGCGCGGCCTTGTTGGCGCGGAGCGTCTCCGCCGAGACGGAGGCCTCGAAGGAGGAGGCGGCCGCCGAGGCGGAGGCGGCCCGCTCGGAGACCTCGGCCCGTACCGATGCCTTCAGGGACGCGAGCGCCGAGGCCGCGTCGCCGGAGAAGGACGCCGTGTCCGGCGCGGTGGGCGTCGCCGAGGAGACCGACGAGTCGCCGGAGTCGTCGCCGCACGCCGCGAGCGCGAACGTGCTCGCGGCGGCCAGGGTCACGGCGAGGGCTGCGATCCGGGACCGTCCGCGGGGTGACGGTGTGCTCATCGGGTGACGTCCTCTCGGCTCCTGCGTCGACACATGGCCGAAATGAACCTTATGCCGGAATCAGGGCTGAGGCATGTCGTCCGCGACCCCGGGACCGCTCCTCAGACCTCGTCGCGCGCGAGGGCGAGGAGCCGGTCCAGGACCCGGGGGCCGCCCGTCCGGACACCGTCGTGCTCGAACTCGTCCGTCACCCAGGTGCGCAGACCGCGGATCGCCCGGGCGGTCTCGAGGGAGTGGGCCGTGTCGACGTACATGTCGTCGTGGTAGACGGCCGCGGCGACCGGGACCTCGTTGACGGCGAGCCGGGCCGGGTCGTAGAGGGGCTGCCAGTCGGTGCGGGCGGCGAGGAGTTCGGCGGTCTCGCGCAGCGGGCGCAGCGCCGGGTCGCAGTCGAACATCCAGGGGTGGATGGACTCGCCGGTGAACAGCAGCGGTTCGTCCCCGGCGAGCGACTTGGCCGCGTCGAACTGCGGGAACTCGGCGCGCACCCGCTCGGCCGACCAGGCGGTGGGGCGCTCGTCCTGGCCGTAGATCGCCTCGTGGATGAGGGCGTAGAGCGGGTGGGACGCGTACGACAGCAGGCCCTGGACCTCCTCCTGGAAGGCGTCGGAGAGCTCGTGGCCGCCAGGGGTGCGCACGAAGGCGTGCTCCAGCACGAAGTGCAGGCGGTGGCTGCCCTCGCCGCCGCCCAGGAGGATGCCGAGGGACTGGAAGGCCTCGACGGTCAGCCGGTAGCCGATCGGCAGGATCACGTCGTGGGTGAGCAGGTGGTCGGCGATCCGGCGGGCCCGCTCGACGTCCTGCGGGTAGCGGGCGTAGTGCGCGGCGACCTTGCGCTCGATGCGCGGGTAGGCGGCCCGGTAGATGTCGTCGGCGTGGGCGTCGAGGGAGGGCAGACCGCCGGTGACGAGGGCCGCGGCCAGGCCCTCGGGGGCGATGGACAGGTAGGTCGTCGTGCAGAAGCCGCCGAAGCTCTGGCCGAGGACGGTCCAGGGGGCGCCACCGGTGACCTGGGCGCGGATGGCCTCGCAGTCGCGGACGATCGAGTCGCCGCGGAAGTGGGTCAGGTAGTCGGCCTGGGCCGCGGGGCCGCCGCGCAGCGGGAGCGTCTGGCGGTTGGCGGGGCTGGAGTGGCCGGTGCCCCGCTGGTCGAGCAGGAGGACCCGGTACTCCTTCAGGGCCCGGCCGAACCAGGCGCCCTTGCCGACGAAGCGGTTCGCGCCGAAGCCCGGTCCGCCCTGGAGGTACACCAGCCAGGGCAGGTTCTGGCCCGCCCTGTCGCTCGCGACGGCCTCGCGGGCGTAGAGCTCGATCGTCTCCCCGGCCGGGTCGTCGTGGTCGAGGGGGACGGTGAACCGGCGGTCGGTGAGGACGAGGCCGGGCTGGCGGTAGGTCGCGGTCAACAGGGCTCCCGGGACGGACGGACATAGGGACGGACGTTCTGTGGGCGCGTCCCAGTTCAACACATGTTCGTCCGCCGTCCGACCCCTTCGATCATGAAATCTTACTGACTCCTGGGTCAGCGGGCCGCGAGGCTGGAGCGGCGCACCACCAGTTCGGGCTGGAGCACCACCCGGCGGTGCTCGTGCCGCTTGCCGGTGGTCTCCACCTCCGTCTCCTCCAGGAGCAGCTCGGCGGCGAGCGCGCCCATGGTGACGGCGGGCTGGCGCACCGAGGTGAGCGGGACGGCCGCGGCGGCCGCGAACTCGATGTCGTCGTAGCCGACGATGGCGAGGTCGTCGGGGACCGTCACCCCGGCCGCGTACATGGCCTGGAGGACACCGAGGGCGAGCAGGTCGTTGGCGCAGAACACGGCGGTCGGGCGGTCCGCGAGACCGAGGAGGCGGGCGCCGGCGTCCCGGCCCGCGGCCACGTCGAGGCGCTCGGTGGGCAGCTCGCGCAGGTGCTCCGGGCCCAGGCCCGCCTCGGCCAGCGCGTTCAGGGCGCCGGTACGGCGGTCACGGACCTGGTTGAGGCCGGGCGGGCCGCTGACGTACGCGATGGAGCGGTGCCCGGCGTCCACGAGGTGGCGCACCGCGAGCGCGCCGCCGGCCACGTCGTCGACGGAGACCGAGCACTCGGTGGTGCCCTCGGCGACCCGGTCGACCAGGACGAAGGGGATGCCGTGCCGGCGGAAGGAGGCGATGTTGCGGCCGGAGGCGTCGGTCGGGGTGAGCAGCACTCCCCGGACCCGCTGTTCGGCGAAGAGGGAGAGGTACTCGGCCTCCTCGCTCGCGCTCTGGGCGCTGTTGCAGACCATCACGCCGAGGCCGTCCTCGCGGGCGGCCCGCTCGGCGCCGCGGGCCACGTCCACGAAGAAGGGGTTGCCCATGTCGAGGACGAGCAGGCCCATGATCCGGCTGCGGCCCGCGCGCAGCTGGCGCGCGGACTCGCTGCGGACGTAGCCGAGCCGGTCTATCGCGGACAGCACGCGCGCCCGGGTCTCGGTGGCGACGGAGTCCGGGCGGTTGATGACGTTCGAGACCGTGCCGACGGAGACTCCGGCGGCGCGGGCGACGTCCTTGATACCCACCGACTGGGCCATCGGGCAGGGACCTCCAGGGGAACAAGGGGCGGCGGGGGCCTTCACAGTACCCGCAGGCCGCCCCCACACAGGGTGCGATCAGGCGGGCAGGGCGAAGTCCACGACGTGGAGCGCCGAGGGGGTCGTACCGCTCGACTTCTCCTGGTACATGAACGACAGCACGTTGTCCCGGGCGATCCGCGTCTCGTCGATCACGACCTCGCCGAAGGCGTTCAGGCCGCTGCCGTCGAAAAGGATCGTCCAGTCGGTGTGTCCGGAGGCCTTGGAGGCGCCGGCGATCCGGCCGAACGGGAAGATCGCGTAGGCGTTGTCGTACTTGTCCAGGACCAGCTTGGTGCGCTGGCTGGAGCCGAGCACGACCGGGATCTCGGTCTTCTGCCAGGTGCCCGTGGAGGTCTTGCGGACGTGGAAGGCGCGGCCGTTCGCGGTGCGGTCGGCGACGTAGTTGGTGGTGCACTGGCCGAAGCGGCCGGGGACGTAGCTGATGATCGCGTGCGGGAGGCCCGCGGAGTCCGTGAACTGGCTCTCCTGGTTCATCAGGGAGTGGTCCGGGTTGAGCGCGTCGATCACCAGGCCGGCGTCGGTGACGGCGACCTTGTCGGAGCCGCCGGTGGTGCCGACGACGGTCCCGGCGTTGTTGCGCCAGGTGCGGCCGCGGTCGTCGGAGTAGACGTAGCCGGTGTCGTGGTTGGTGATGCCGCCGGAGGAGCACATCACGGCGCCGTTCTGCTCGCGCCAGGTGAAGAAGGAGTGCAGCCGGCCGTTCCGGTCGTAGTCGATGCCGTGCAGGTACATGTTGCGGGCCGTGGAGGAGCCGTGCTCGCTGGTGTAGGTGCCGGTGGCGCTGGACCACTCCCCGAGGTCGGTCCAGGTCGAACCGTCGTACTCGGCGAGGGCGTTGCGGCCGTTGCCGGATATCGCGACGCGGTAGCTGAGCTGGAGCCTGCCGTCGGGGGTGGAGACGAACTGCGGGTAGGTGAACTGCGAGGTGAGGGCGAGGCCGTCCAGGGTGGACCGGGGTGCGCCGAAGCGGGCGGCGGTCCAGCTCAGTGCGGACGGGTTGTCCATGAGTCCGGCGACCGACTTGACGTAGGTGAAGCCGTCGCTGTGCGAGTCCATGTTGAGGTGGAGGCGGCCGTCCACTGTGGAGACGCCCATGGAGATGACGTTGTGGGAGTCGCTGGTCTTGAGGGTGTGACCGACCTGGACGGTGGACCAGGTGCCGGAGCCCAGGACGCGACGGCCGACGACGGCGTTCCTGTCGGCGGTGTACCAGACCGCGTACTGGTAGCCCTTGTAGGTCAACAGGCCGTTCTTCTGGAACGAGTTGTTGTTCACCAGGCCGTCGTAGGAGACGAAGAAGATCGCCTGGGTGTCGAGCGTGGTGGTGCCGGTGCGGGTGACGGAGGGACCCGGGTCGGCGGCGCGGGCGGTTCCTGAGGCAAGGGCGGGGGTCATGACGGCTCCGGTCAGGGCGGCGCCCAGCAGCGTACGTCTCTTCATCCGTGCGGCTCCTGATGGGGGGTCAGGCGAGGTGGAACACCTCGGTGAGCGGTTTCATCGCCTCGTCGGGGCGGGCTCCGTCGAGGGACTCGAAGAACTCGCCCATCTCGGCCTGCCAGCGGGCGTTGACGTCGGTGGCTTCCATACCGGCCTTGGCGGCCTCGAAGTCCTCGGTCTCCAGGTAGCCGACGAGCAGGCCGTCGTCGCGCAGGAAGAGCGAGTAGTTGTGCCAGCCGGTGGCCGAGAGTGCCTGAAGCATCTCCGGCCACACGGCGGCGTGACGTTCGCGGTACTCGGCGATCCGGTCCTCACGGACCTTGAGGAGGAAACAGACGCGCTGCATGCAGTACCGCTCCTTCAGGGGGAGATCAGAAGTTGAACTGGTCGATGTTCTTGGCGTCGAACACGGTCGGCTTGCCGAGGTTGATCACGCCGTCCTTGCCGATGGTGTACGTCGTCTCGCCGGCCTTGAAGGTCTCGCCCTCCTTGCCGGTGATCTGGCCGGAGACCAGGGCCACGGCGGTCTGGGCGGCCAGCGCGCCGAGCTTCGCCGGGTCCCACAGCTCGAACGCCTCGACGGTGCCGTTCTTGACGTACTTGCGCATGTCGTTGGGGGTGCCGAGGCCGGTCAGCTTGACCTTGCCCTTGTACTTGGAGCCGGAGAGGTACTGGGCGGCGGCCTTGATGCCCACCGTGGTCGGGGAGATGATCCCCTTCAGGTTCGGGTACTCCTGGAGCAGGCCCTGGGTCTGCTGGAAGGACTGCTGGGCGTCGTCGTTGCCGTACGCGACCTTGACGAGCTTGATGTTCTTGTACTTGTCCTGCTTCAGCTCGTCCTTCATGAAGTCGATCCAGGTGTTCTGGTTCGTCGCGGTCTGCGCGGCGGACAGGATCGCGATCTCGCCCTTGTAGCCGATCTGCTCGGCGAGCAGCTGCACCTCGGTGCGGCCGAGGTCCTCGGCGGAGGCCTGCGAGACGAAGGCGTTGCGGCAGTCCGGCTTGGTGTCGGAGTCGTACGTGACGACCTTGATGTCGTTCTTCATGGCCTGCTTGAGCGCGGTGCACAGGGCGCCCGGGTCCTGCGCGGACACGGCCATCGCGTTCACCTGCTGCTGGGTGAGCGTGTTGACGTAGGAGACCTGGCCCGCGGTGTCGGTGGCGCTGGAGGGACCGACCTCCTTGTACTTCGAGCCAAGCTCGGTCAGGGCCGTCTCGCCGCCCTTGTCGGCGGAGGTGAAGTACGGGTTGTTGACCTGCTTGGGCAGGAAGCCGACGGTCAGGCCCTTCTTGGTGGCCGCGTTCGGGTCGGCCTTGGCGGTGGTGGCCGCGGAGGCGCCCTCGTTCTCCACGTCCTTCTTGGTGGTGCCGCCACAGGCGGTCAGGGCGAGGGCGAGCGAGGTACCGGCGGCGAGGGCTGCGCAGGCACGGCGGAGCGAAGACTTACGCATGGCGGGGTTCCTTTGGAAGAAGGGTGAGTTGAAGTACTTCGGGGCGCGGGGCTGTGTCGGTATGCGGCTCCGCCGCGTGGGCGCGACCAGCCACGGCGGACCGGCAGCCGAGATACGGCCTATCCGGTGGAGCGTGCCGCCCTCGCCACCGCGATCTGGCGCGCGACCCTGGGGCCTAGTACGGACAGGACGAGAAGTACACCGGTGACGACGATCTGCGACTGCGCCGAGACGTCCTGGAGGCTCATCACGTTCTGGAGCGTGCCGAGGAGGAAGACTCCCGCGATGGCGCCGCCGAGCGTCCCCTTGCCGCCGTCGAAGTCGATACCACCGAGCAACACCGCCGCGATGACGGACAGTTCGAGCCCGGTCGCGTTGTCATACCGAGCGGACGCGTAGTGCAGCGCCCAGAAGACGCCGGTGAGCGAGGCCATGAGGCCCGTCACCGTGAACAGGATCAGCTTCTGGCGCTTGACCCGGACGCCGGCGAACCGGGCGGCCTCCTCGCTGGCACCGGTCGCGAACGTGGACCGGCCGAACGGCGTCGCGTGCAGGACGACCACGGCGATCGCGAACAGGACCAGGAAGGGGATGAAGGCCTGCGGCAGGAAGGTGTCCCCGATCCGCCCGGCCGCGAAGTCCAGGTACTGCGTAGGGAAGTCGGTCACCGCGTCGGAGCCGAGCACGATCTGCGCGATGCCCCGGTAGGCGGCGAGGGTGCCGATGGTGACGGCGAGGGAGGGCAGGCCGAGCCGGGTGACGAGCAGGCCGTTGACCAGGCCGCACACCACGCCGAGGACCAGGCAGATCGGGATGATCATCTCGATCGTCAGGCCCTGGTTCCACAGGGCGCCCATCACCGCGCCGGACAGGCCGGCGGTGGAGGCGACCGAGAGGTCGATCTCGCCGGAGACCACGAGCAGGGTCATCGGCAGGGCCATCAGAGCGATCGGCAGGGTGTTGCCGATCAGGAACGACAGGTTCAGCGCGTTGCCGAAGCCGTCGACCGTGCCGAAGGACAGCAGCAGGACGACGATCAGGAGCGCGCCGACGACCGTATCCCACCGGATCGCGCGGCTGAGGGACTCAGGCATGGCGGGCGTTCCTCTTCTTCAGGGCGGAGGCCACGCGCAGCGCGACGACCCGGTCGACCGCGATGGCGAGGATGAGCAGGATGCCGTTGATGGCGAGCACCCAGACCGAGCTGACGCCGAGGGCGGGCAGCACACTGTTGATCGAGGTCAGCAGCAGAGCACCGAGGGCCGCGCCGTAGACGCTGCCGGAGCCGCCGGTGAAGACGACACCGCCGACCACGACCGCGCTGACGACGGTCAGTTCGTAGCCGGTGCCGGTCCCGGAGTCGACGTTGCCGAACCGGGCCAGGTACATCGCCCCGGCGAGGCCGGCGAGGGCGCCGCAGAAGGTGTACGCGGCCAGGATCCGCTTGCGCACCGGGATGCCGGCGAGCCGGGCGGCCTCGGGGTTGGAGCCGAGCGCGTAGAGCTCGCGTCCGCTGCCGAAGTGCTTGAGGTAGTAGGCGGTGGCGACCAGCACCGCGAGCGCGATCAGGGCCAGCCAGGGCACCGCGGAGACGCCGCCGGAGCCGAAGTTCACGAACCCGTCCGGGAGGTCGGCCGCCGTGATCTGGCGGGAGCCGACCCAGATGGAGTCGATGCCCCGGATGATGTAGAGCGTGCCCAGGGTCACCACCAGCGCGGGGACCTGACCGAGGCTCACGAGGAGGCCGTTGAGCAGGCCGAAGCCGATGCCCATCAGGACCGCCAGGACCACGGCCACGACGGGGTTTCCGCCGCCCTGGAGGTAGGTGCCGGCGGCGAAGGCGCTGATGCCGAGGGTGGAGCCGACCGAGAGGTCGACGTTCCTGGTGATGACGACCAGCGACTGTCCGGTGGCGACCAGGACCAGGATCGTGGCGTTCAGCAGCAGGTCCTTGATGCCCTGCTCGGTGAGGAAGTCGCTGTTCCCGATCTGGGTGACGACGATCATCGCCAGGAAGACGACCAGGATGGCGAGTTCGCGCATCCTGAAGACGCGGTCGACCAGACGGGTGCCGCTGGACTTGGGCACGTCGGTCACGGGCGCCGGGTTGGGAGTCGTCACCGTCATGCGGCGGCCCTCCGGGGGGCAGGGGGCGTCTGGGCGGGCTTCATGCGGCGGCCCTCCCGGTGGCTGCGGCCATCACGGTTTCCTCGGTGGCGTCGGAGCGCAAGATCTCGGCGGTCAGCCGGCCCTCGTGCATCACCAGCACGCGGTCGGCCATGCCGAGGATCTCGGGCAGGTCGGAGGAGATCATCAAGATGGCCACCCCGTCGGCGGCCAGCTCGCTGAGCAGCCGGTGCACCTCGGCCTTGGTGCCGACGTCGATGCCCCGGGTCGGCTCGTCGACGATGAGCACCTTGGGGCCGGTGGCCAGCCACTTGGCGAGGACGACCTTCTGCTGGTTGCCGCCCGACAGCGTGTTCACGGTGTCGGCGATCCGGGCGTACTTCACCTGGAGCTTGACGGCCCAGTCGAGGGAGCGGCTGCGCTCGGCGCCGCGGTCCATCAGGCCGGCCTTCACGGTGGTGCGCAGGCCGGTGAGGCCGATGTTGCGCTCGATGGACATGTCCATCACCAGGCCCTGGGCGCGCCGGTCCTCGGGGACCAGGGCGAGCCCGGCGGCCATCGCGGTGGAGGGGGCGCCGTTGACCAGCGCCCTGCCGCCCACGGAGACCTCTCCGGCGTCCCAGCGGTCGATGCCGAACACCGCCCGGGCGACTTCGGTACGGCCCGCTCCGACGAGTCCCGCAAGTCCTACGATCTCGCCGCGCCTGACCTCGAACGAGACATCGGTGAAGACGCCCTCCCGGGTCAGCCGGCTCACGGTGAGCGCGACCTCTCCGGGCCGTACGTCCTGCTTGGGGTAGAGCTCCTCCAGGTCGCGGCCGACCATGCGGCGGACGAGGTCGTCCTCGGTCATGCCCTCGATCGGCTCGCTGGAGATCCAGGCGCCGTCGCGCAGGGTGGTGACCCGCCGGCAGATCTGGAAGATCTCCTCCAGTCGGTGGGAGATGAACAGCACCGCGGCGCCCTGCTCGCGCAGCGTCTTGACCACGCCGAAGAGGCGGGCCACCTCACTGCCGGTCAGAGCCGCCGTGGGCTCGTCCATGATCAGGACGCGGGCCTCGAAGGACAGCGCCTTGGCGATCTCGACGATCTGCTGGTCGGCGATGGACAGGCCGCGTGCCGGGCGGTCGGGGTCGAGGTCGACGCCGAGGCGCTGCATCAGCGCGAGGGTCGCGGCGTGCGTGGCCTTGTGGTCGATCCGGCCGAGGGCACGCCGGGGCTGACGGCCCATGAAGATGTTCTCGGCGATCGAGAGGTCGGGAAAGAGCGTGGGCTCCTGGTAGATCACGGCGATACCGGCGTCGCGGGCGTCACCGGGGCCGTGGAAGACGACCGGCTCGCCGTCGAGCAGTACCTGGCCGGTGTCCGGTCGGTGCACTCCTGCGAGGGTCTTGATGAGGGTCGACTTGCCCGCGCCGTTCTCGCCGGCGAGAGCGTGTACCTCCCCGGGAAACAGCTCCAGGGAGACGTCCCGCAGGGCGCGGACCGCGCCGAAGGACTTCGAGATGTCCTTGAGCGCGAGTACCGGGGCCGGACCCGTGGTGGACGGGTGGGTCATGGGGGCTCCTCGACGACGCCGGCGGGAGGCCCTCACAGCGTCGTGAAAGGTTTCAACTTGGTTGCCGGGACGTTAGACATGGAGCGCATGTCACGTCAATGGGTTCGTGTCGAAAAAGTTTCGATGGACTCAGGTCACGGCAGGGTCACGGGCAACAGCCTTGGTCGCAGGGGTTGACACCTCCCCGAGGGCCTCATACTTTCCCGTCTTGAATCGTTTCATAGGGAAGCAGTTCACACAGCCCTTCGGACCCGACGTCACAGGAGCCCTCAAGTGACCGAGCTCGCCGCGGTGAAGGCCGCGCTCAGGACCCAGGCCGTCGAGACGCCGTCGTGGGCGTACGGGAACTCGGGGACCCGCTTCAAGGTGTTCGCCCAGCAGGGCGTGCCGCGTACCCCGCAGGAGAAACTGGAGGACGCGGCCCAGGTGCACGCGTTCACCGGGGTGGCCCCGACCGTCGCGCTGCACATCCCGTGGGACAAGGTCGAGGACTACGCCGCGCTGGCTAAGTTCGCCGAGGAGCGGGGCGTGAAGCTGGGCGCCATCAACTCCAACACCTTCCAGGACGACGACTACAAGCTGGGCAGCATCTGCCATCCGGAGGCGGCCGTACGGCGGAAGGCTCTCGACCATCTGCTGGAGTGCGTCGACATCATGGACGCCACGGGCTCCACGGACCTCAAGCTGTGGTTCGCCGACGGCACGAACTATCCCGGTCAGGACGACATCCGCGCGCGGCAGGACCGGCTCGCGGAGGGGCTCGCCGAGGTGTACGACCGTCTGGGCGACGGGCAGCGCATGCTGCTGGAGTACAAGTTCTTCGAGCCGGCCTTCTACTCGACCGACGTGCCGGACTGGGGGACGGCGTACGCGCACTGTCTGAAGCTCGGGCCCAAGGCGCAGGTGGTCGTGGACACCGGGCACCACGCGCCCGGCACCAACATCGAGTTCATCGTCGCCACGCTGCTGCGGGAGGGGAAGCTCGGCGGGTTCGACTTCAACTCGCGGTTCTACGCGGACGACGACCTCATGGTGGGCGCGGCTGATCCGTTCCAGCTGTTCCGGATCATGTACGAGGTCATCCGGGGCGGTGGCTTCACGCCGGACGTCGCCTTCATGCTCGACCAGTGCCACAACATCGAGGCGAAGATTCCGGCGATCATTCGGTCCGTGATGAACGTGCAGGAAGCCACCGCGAAGGCTCTGCTGGTCGACCGCGTCGCTCTGGCCGACGCGCAGGCTTCCGGCGACGTTCTCGAGGCGAACGCGGTGCTGATGGACGCGTACAACACCGATGTGCGGCCTCTTCTTTCCGAGGTGCGGGAAGAGATGGGGTTGGACGCCGATCCGATCGCTGCGTACAAGCGGTCCGGGTGGGCCGAGAAGATCGTGGCCTCGCGGGTTGGTGGGGAACAGGCTGGGTGGGGGGCGTGAGCGTCTGCCTGGATCTGTCGTCTGCGGGGTGCGGGCCGTGTGTGGCTGGTCGCGCAGTTCCCCGCGCCCCTAGGTAGGAAATCTCCCCCCTCTTTCAAGAAGGACTGACGTTCATGGCACTCCACCCCGAAGCCGCCGCCCTCTTGGCCCGCTCGCATCGGCTGGGCTCCGACCCCCGCAACACCAACTACGCCGGTGGCAACGCGTCCGCCAAGGGCACTGATGTCGATCCCGTCACCGGGGGTGATGTGGAGCTGATGTGGGTCAAGGGGTCCGGGGGTGATCTCGGGACGCTCACCGAGGCGGGGCTGGCCGTGTTGCGGCTGGATCGGATGCGGGCGCTCGTCGACGTGTATCCGGGTGTCGAGCGCGAGGACGAGATGGTCGCCGCGTTCGATTACTGCCTGCACGGGAAGGGCGGGGCGGCTCCCTCCATCGACACCGCCATGCACGGGCTCGTCGAGGCCGCTCATGTCGATCATCTGCATCCTGATTCCGGTATCGCTCTCGCCTGTGCGGCCGACGGGGAGAAGCTGACCGCCGAGTGTTTCGGGGACACCGTGGCCTGGGTGCCGTGGCGGCGGCCCGGGTTCCAGCTGGGGCTGGACATCGCCGCCATCAAGGCCGCCAACCCGCAGGCCATCGGCGTGGTCCTGGGCGGACACGGGATCACCGCCTGGGGTGACACCGCCGAGGAGTGCGAGAAGAACTCGCTGCACATCATCCGGACCGCCGAGAGGTTCCTCGAGGAGCGCGGCGAGGCCGAGCCCTTCGGGCCCGTCATCGAGGGGTACGGCGCGCTCGGCGAGGCCGAGCGGAAGGAGCGGGCCGCCGCGCTCGCGCCGTACGTCCGCGCGCTCGCCTCCCAGGACAAGCCGCAGGTCGGGCACTTCAACGACTCCGCGCCGGTGCTGGAGTTCCTGGCCCGGGCCGAGCACCCGCGGCTCGCCGCGCTCGGCACCTCCTGCCCCGACCACTTCCTGCGCACCAAGGTCCGGCCCCTGGTCCTCGACCTGCCGCCGACGGCTCCGCTGGAGGAGGCCGTCGCGCGGCTCGGCGAACTGCACGCCGAGTACCGCGAGGAGTACGCCGCCTACTACCGGCGGCATGCCCTGCCCGACTCCCCCGCCATGCGCGGCGCCGATCCGGCGATCGCGCTGATCCCGGGGGTCGGGATGTTCTCCTTCGGCAAGGACAAGCAGACCGCCCGGGTCGCCGGTGAGTTCTACGTCAACGCGATCAACGTGATGCGGGGCGCCGAGGCCGTCTCGTCGTACGCGCCGATCGAGGAGTCCGAGAAGTTCCGCATCGAGTACTGGGCGCTGGAGGAGGCCAAGCTCCAGCGGATGCCGAAGCCCAAGCCGCTCGCGACGCGGGTCGCGCTGGTCACCGGTGCCGGCAGCGGTATCGGCAAGGCCATCGCCGAGCGGCTGGTCGCCGAGGGCGCGTGTGTCGTGGTCGCCGATCTCAACGGCGAGAACGCCGCCGCCGTGGCCGAGGAGCTCGGCGGGTCCGACAAGGCCGTCGCCGTGACCGTGGACGTGACCGACGAGGAGCAGATCGCCGGTGCCTTCAAGGCCGCCGTGCTGGCATTCGGCGGGGTGGACCTGGTGGTCAACAACGCCGGTATCTCCATCTCCAAGCCGCTCCTGGAGACCTCCGCCAAGGACTGGGACCTCCAGCACGACATCATGGCGCGCGGTTCCTTCCTGGTCTCCCGTGAGGCGGCCCGGGTGATGATCGCGCAGAAGCTGGGCGGCGACATCGTCTACATCGCCTCCAAGAACGCCGTGTTCGCCGGCCCCAACAACATCGCCTACTCCGCCACCAAGGCCGACCAGGCCCATCAAGTCCGGTTGCTCGCGGCCGAGTTGGGCGAGCACGGCATTCGCGTCAACGGCGTCAACCCCGACGGTGTGGTGCGCGGCTCCGGCATCTTCGCCGGTGGCTGGGGTGCCCAGCGGGCGGCCGTGTACGGCGTGGAGGAGGAGAAGCTCGGCGAGTTCTACGCCCAGCGGACCATCCTCAAGCGCGAGGTGCTCCCCGAGCACGTGGCGAACGCCGTGTTCGCGCTGACGGGCGGGGAGTTGACCCACACCACCGGCCTGCACGTCCCGGTCGACGCCGGTGTCGCGGCCGCCTTCCTGCGATGAGCGCGTCCGTGAAGTCGTACGCCGCGGTCGACCTCGGCGCGTCCAGCGGACGTGTCATGGTCGGCCGCGTCGGCCCCGACAGCCTGGAGCTGACCGAGGCCCACCGGTTCGCGAACCGGCCCGTGCGGCTGCCCGAGGGGCTGCGCTGGGACATCCTCTCCCTCTACGGCGGTGTCCTGGACGGGCTCAGAGCCGCCGGTGCCCACTGCGGTGGAGGACTCGACTCCGTCGGGATCGACAGCTGGGCCGTGGACTACGGACTGCTCGACGCGGACGGCAAACTGCTGGGCAACCCCGTGCATTACCGCGACTCCCGGACCGAAGGCGTCGCGGAGAAGGTATGGGCGACCGTGCCCGCGTCCGAGCTGTACGCGGCGACCGGGCTCCAGTACGCGCCCTTCAACACCCTGTACCAGCTCGTCGCCGACCGACTCTCCGGTGCCGAACGGCTGTTGCTCATCCCCGACCTGCTCACCTACTGGCTCACCGGCGAGCAGGGCACCGAGCTGACCAACGCCTCGACGACCCAGCTGATCGATCCCCGGACGCGCGCATGGTCGTACGACATCGCGCAACGGCTGGGCATCGACCTGGAGTTGTTCGCGCCGCTGCGGCAACCCGGCGATCCGGCCGGTCTGCTGCGGCCCGAGGTGCTGGAGGAGACCGGGCTGGCAGGGCCCGTGCCGGTCACCGCCGTCGGCTCGCACGACACCGCCTCCGCGGTGGCCGCCGTGCCCGCGTCCGGTGAGCGGTTCGCCTACATCTGCACCGGCACCTGGTCCCTGGCGGGCCTCGAACTGGACGCGCCGGTGCTGACCGAGGAGAGCCGGGCGGCCAACTTCACCAACGAGCTGGGGCTGGACGGCACGGTCCGCTATCTGCGGAACATCATGGGGCTGTGGCTGCTCCAGGAGTGCGTGCGGGCCTGGGGCGACCCGGATCTGGGCGAGCTGCTGCGGGAGGCGGCGAAGGTGCCGGCGCTGCGGTCGGTGGTGGACGCCTCCGATCCGGTCTTCCTCCCTCCGGGGCGGATGCCGGAGCGGATCGCCGAGGCGTGCCGTGCCTCGGGGCAGCCGGTGCCCGTCTCGCCCGGCGAGATCACGCGCTGCATCCTCGACTCCCTGGCCCTTGCCCACCGCAAGGCCGTCGAGGACGCGCAGCGGTTGGCCGACCATCCCGTGGACGTCGTGCACGTCGTCGGGGGCGGTACCCGCAACGCCCTGCTGTGCCAGCTGACCGCCGACGCCTGCGGGCTGCCCGTGGTGGCGGGACCGACCGAGGCGGCCGCGCTCGGCAACGTCCTGGTCCAGTCGCGGGCCCACGGGCTCGTGGGCGACCTCGCGGGCGGGCGCGCGCTGCTCACCCGGACCCAGCCGCTGACCCGGTACGAGCCCCGGGGCGACCCCGCGCGCTGGCGCGAGGCGCAGGCCCGGCTCGCCCGGGACTGACCCCAGGTCTCCCCTGCGCCTCGCCCCCGGACTACGCTGCACCCATCCGATGATCGACCCCCAAGGAGCCGCGATGCGTGTCGCCCTGTTCCTGACCTGTGTCAACGACACGCTGTATCCGGATACCGGGCGCGCCGTGGTGAAACTGCTGACCAGGCTGGGCGTCGACGTCGACTTCCCGATGGCGCAGACCTGCTGCGGTCAGGCCCACTACAACACCGGCTACCGCCATGAGGCGGAGCCGCTGGCCCGGCATTTCTCCGATGTCTTCCGGGACTACGAGGCGATCGTCACGCCGTCCGGCTCGTGCGGGGCGATGGTGCGGGAGCTGTATCCGCGGATGGGTGAGCGGGCCCGGGCCGAGGGGCGCGGGGAGAGCCTCGCGGCCACCCTGGCACCGGTGGTGCCGAAGACGTACGAGCTCACGGAGTTCCTGGTGGACGTGCTGGGAGTGACCGACGTCGGGGCGTACTACCCGCACCCGGTGACCTACCACCCGACCTGTCACGGGCTGCGCGGCCTCGGGCTCGGGGACCGGCCCCGGCGGCTGCTCCAGGCGGTCAAGGGGCTGGAGCTGAAGGAGCTGCCGGGAGCCGACGAGTGCTGTGGCTTCGGTGGCACCTTCGCGCTCAAGAACTCCGATGTCTCGGCGGCGATGGGCGTGGACAAGGTGCGCAACGCCGAGTCGACGGGCGCGGAGGTGCTGTGCGCGGCCGACAACTCCTGTCTGATGCACATCGGGGGCACGATGGGCCGGCTGGAGTCGGACATGCGGCCCGTGCACATCGCGGAGATCCTGGCGAGCACGGAGGAGGAACCGGCCGTATGAGCGGGACGTTCGTAGGAATGCCGGCCTTCCCCGAGGCGGCGCACGAGGCCGTGGCCAACAAGACGCTGCGCGGCAATCTGCGGCACGCCACGCACACCATCCGTGCCAAGCGGGCGAAGGCCGTCACCGAGGTCTCCGACTGGGCGGAGCTGCGCGAGGCGGGCAAGCGGATCAAGGACCACACGCTGCGCCATCTCGACCGCTACCTCGTGCAGTTGGAGGAGTCGGTCGTGGCGGCGGGCGGCACCGTCCACTGGGCCGCCGACGCCGACGAGGCCAACGACATCGTGACCCAACTCGTCAGGATGACCGGCGAGTCGGAGGTCGTGAAGGTCAAGTCGATGGCCACGCAGGAGATCGGGCTCAACGAAGCCCTGGAGGCCGCGGGCATCCGGGCCTACGAGACCGATCTCGCCGAGCTGATCGTGCAGTTGGGCAAGGACCGCCCCTCGCACATTCTCGTCCCGGCCATCCACCGCAACCGGGGCGAGATCCGGGACATCTTCGAGCGCGAGATGAGCGAGTGGGGCCGCCCGGCGCCCGAGGGGCTCACCGACACGCCCGCCGAGCTGGCGGAGGCGGCACGGCTGCACCTGCGGGAGAAGTTCCTGCGGGCCAAGGTCGGCATCTCCGGCGCCAACTTCATGGTCGCCGACACCGGCACCCTGGTGGTCGTGGAGTCCGAGGGCAACGGGCGGATGTGTCTGACCCTGCCGGAGACGCTGATCTCGGTCGTCGGCATCGAGAAGATCGTGCCGACCTGGCAGGACCTGGAGGTCTTCCTCCAGACCCTCCCGCGCTCCTCGACCGCCGAGCGCATGAACCCGTACACGTCCACGTGGACCGGCACCACCGACGAGGACGGCCCTCAGACCTTCCACCTCGTCCTGCTCGACAACGGCCGCTCCGACACCCTCGCCGACGAGGTCGGCCGCCAGGCGCTGCGCTGCATCCGCTGCTCGGCCTGTCTGAACGTCTGCCCGGTGTACGAGCGGGCCGGCGGGCACGCCTACGGCTCGGTCTACCCGGGTCCTATCGGCGCGATCCTCAGCCCCCAACTCCGGGGCACGCAGAGCGAGATCGACGCCTCGCTGCCGTACGCCTCCTCGCTGTGCGGGGCCTGCTACGAGGTCTGCCCGGTCGCCATCGACATCCCGGAGGTCCTGGTGCACCTGCGGGAGCGGGTCGTCCAGGGCGGTCCCGTGGTCCGCGAGGGCAACAAGGTGGTCCTCAAGCCCGCCAAGGGGCACGCGGCCGAGCGGGCGGCGATGCGGGCGGCCCGCTGGGCGTTCGCCCACCCCGGTGTCCTGCGCACCGGCCAGCGGGCGGCCTCCCGCACCCGGCGGCTGCATCCGCGGAGCCTGCCGGGTCCCGGCAAGGCGTGGAGCGGCACGCGGGAGCTGCCGGCCGTACCCGCGGAGCCGTTCCGCGACTGGTGGCAGCGGACCGGCGGCGGCACGTCCGAGAAGGGGGGCTCGAAGTGAGCAGCAGGGAGCGGATCCTGGGCCGGGTGCGGCGCGCGCTGGCCGACGTCTCGGGTGAGGACGCCCCGATCGAGCGGGCCTATCTGCGCGAACACGGCTCCCGGAGCGTCGAGGAGACCGTGGAGCTGCTGGCCGAGAACCTTGCCGACTACCGGGCGATCGTGCACCGCTGCACGACGGCCGACCTCCCGGCCACCCTCGCCGGGGTGCTTGGCGCCAGGGGCGCGAAGACGGTGCTCGTGCCGCCGGGACTGGAGCCGTCCTGGCTCGCGGAGACCGCGGCCGAGCAGGTGCCGGACCGGGTGGAGAGCACCCCCGACGAGCTGGACCGCGTCGACAGCGTGGTCACGGCGTGCGCGGTGGCCATCGCGGAGACCGGCACGATCGTGCTGGACGGCTCGCCCGACCAGGGCCGCCGCCGCATCACACTCGTGCCCGACCATCACATCTGTGTCGTACGGGCCCCGGACCAGGTCGTCTCCTCGGTGCCGCAGGGACTCGAACGCCTCGACCCGGTACGCCCGTTGACCTGGATCTCCGGTCCTTCGGCGACCAGTGACATCGAGCTGGACCGGGTCGAGGGGGTGCACGGTCCGCGCACCCTGGAGGTGGTCCTGGTGGCGGATCAGACGAGCGCCGAGGTCACCTCGTAGCGCCCGGAGGGCAGTTCATAGGAGGCTACGCCGTCCTCGAAGCCGAGGTGCCGGACTCCCCTGACGTGTGACAGGGGGGTGCGGCCCTCGCACACGGAGTCGGGGTCGGCCGTGGGGATGCGCAGGGTCGCGGTGCTGTTGGCGGGCACGGCGATCCGGTGCGTGAAGCGGCTCCCGCTCACCGTCCAGGCGCTGACGATCTCGCCGTAGGGCGACAGGTGCGAGCCGTCGACCCGGGTGATCCTGCCGGTCGGGTCGAGGTGGGGCCGCAGGAAGAAGTGCTTGAAGCCGGGGTGCGCCGGGTCCTTGGCGATGCCGGCCATGCTCTCGTACATCCACTCCATGATCGCGCCGTAGGAGTAGTGGTTGAACGAGTTCATCTCGACCGGCCCGAAGCCCTCCTCCCTCGCGTACGAGTTCCAGCGCTCCCAGACCGTCGTCGCGCCGTTGCGCACCGAGTACAGCCAGGACGGCATGGCGTCCTGGTGCAGCACCTTGTAGGCCAGCTCCACCTGGCCCTCCTGGGTGAGGACGGGCGCGAGGACGTTGACGCCGAGGAAGCCGACGGACAGGGTGTTCTCGGCGTGGCCGACGCGGGTGCTGTCGGGGTGGGCCGCCTTGTAGTCGGCGGAGTTGCCGATGTTCTGGGCGAGGAGCTCGACCAGCCGGCGACGCTGCTCGTCGGTGTCGTACAGGCCGAGTTCCAGGGTCCACAGCAGGGCGGTCTGGGTGTCGTCCTCGGTCTGCGTGGGGCTGTCCCCGGGGGTGTACGGCGGCGGGTCGCCGAGGCTGGACCGCAGCGTGAGCCGACCGTCCTCGGTGCTCAGGTACTTGGCGACGAAGGCCTGCTTGATCCGCGCGAAGAGCTCCTCGTAGGCGTGGGTCTCGGCGGTGCGGCCGGTGGCGCGGGCCATGTCCGCCATGAGCCGGGCGCTGTAGGCGTAGTAGGCATCACTGACGAGCTGGGTGCTGGTGACCTGGAAGGCCAGCCAATCGCCGAAGATCGCTCCCTGGCCGGCACAGGTGTCGCCGGTGCGTGCGTGGATCCAGTCCATGTAGGCCGTCATCGCGTCCCAACTGCGGTCGACGATGGTGGAGTCGCCGCTCATCTGCCACACCGTCCAGGGCACGACGACCCCGCAGTCCGCCCAACCGCTCGCCGGGACCGCCTCGTTGTAGCGGGCGCCGGGCGCAATCCAGGGGAACTGGGCGCCGTCGGCGCCGTAGGTGCGCTGGGAGTCGATCAGGATGTCCTGGAAGTGGCTCAGGAAGGCGACCGCATCGGCGTTGTAGAGGCCGGTGCCCGCGAAGACCTGGGTGTCTCCGGTCCAGCCGCAGCGCTCGTCGCGCTGCGGGCAGTCGGTGGGGACCCAGAGGTAGTTGCCCCGCTGGCCCCACCGCACGTTGCTGATCAGCTGGTTGATGTCGGGGTCGTCCGTGGTGACGTCGCCGATGTCCCGGAGGGCGGAGGTGGCGACCCTGGCGGTCACCTCGGTGAGGGTGACGGTGGCGGTCGTGGTGACGGACAGGTAGCGGAAGCCGTAGAAGGTCAGGGAGTCCTGGTGGGTCTCGCCCTGCGGGTCGCCCTTGAGGATGTAGGTGCTGGTGGCCTTCGCGGTGCGGAGGTTCGCCCGGTAGACGGAGCCCTCGGGACCGTCGGCGCCCGCGCTGCCGTCGTTGAGCATCTCCCCCGGCGCGAAGGAGACCTGGGCCCCGGCCGGGCCGCGCAGGGTGTAGCGGGGGACGCCGACGAGGTTCTGGCCGAAGTCGAGGACGGCGGTGTCGCCGGGGTGCAGGGTGACGGGGACGAGGGCGGTGGCGGTGGCGGCCTGCGTGGGGTCGGTGACCGTGCGGGCGGGGCCGGGGACCGTGCGGGCGGGGCCGGGGACCGTTCGGGCGGGGTCGGGGACCGTGCGGGCTGGGTCGGGGACCGTGCGGGCTGGGTCGGGGACGAAGTCGCTTCCGCCCGTGTGGACGGTGATCGACCGCGGCCCGCGGTCCCACCGCGGCACCAGCCGGGCCGACTCGCCCGGGTAGGCGACGAGTCGGGAGCCGGGGAACCTGGTGGTGAAGTCGTGCTCCTCGACGCCGGACCAGGCGGAGGCGTCGAAGCCGTTCGCGGTCCAGCCGGGCAGTTCCCGGCGGGCGTCGTAGGTCTGGCCGTCGTAGAGGTCGTCCGCGCGGTAGGGGCCGGTGTCGGTGGCCCGCCAGTCGTCCCCGGGCGCGGTCACCACAGTCTGGGTCGAGCCGTCGTCGTAGCGGATCAGGAGCTTGGCCTTGAGGGCGAGGCGGTTGCCGTCCGCGGAGTAGTAGACGCTGTTCTCGGAGACCCGGCCGTTGTACCAGCCGTTGCCGAGCACGGCCGCGAGGGTGACCTGCCGTTCGTCCGCCAGCAGGCCCGTCACCTCGTACGTGAAGTAGCTGACGGTGGTGTCGTAGTTGGTCCAGCCGGGCGTGAGGAGTTCGTGGGTGGCGCGGCCGTCCTGGGGGACGGTGACGCGGCGACCGTTGACGTAGGCGTCGTACACGCCGAGCGCGGAGATGTAGAGCCGGGCTTCGTGCACGCGGCCGCCGTGCAGGGCCGTCTGCTTCCTCAGGAGCGGCGCGCCCGGGCTGTTCGGGGCCTTGCCCGCCATGCTGATCCACCGCGCGCCGTCCCAGCCGGTGACGCCGTCGGTGCTGAGCAGACCGGTCTCGAAGCGGGCGGTGGGGGCCTCGGGGAGCCGACGGCCGTTCTCGTCCCAGACCTCGACCGTCCAGTGGTAGCGCGTCGAGGCCTTCAGCGGGGGCCCCGCGTAGCGCACGGCCACCGAGTCCGCCGAGTCGACCCGGCCGCTGTCCCAGACGTCCACGCGGCCGGCGGTCAGACGGTCGGGGCTGGTCGCGACCAGGACGCGGTAGGCCGTCTGGCGGCGGCCGCGCACCCGGGAGGCGGTACGCCAGCCGAATCTGGGGCGGGCCGCGTCCACGCCGAGCGGTGTGGTGCGGTGTTCCACGGTGAGGCCCTCGACGGCGGTGCGGTCGACTCCGTCGGTCATGCGGGTGTCCCTTCGGCGGCTGGGAGTTGTGTCGATTCAGCCCAGTCTGCGGTCGGAGTTGGCTGCTGTGCCCCCATGTGTCTACTGGCCGGGCGGGCGAATGTTCGTCAGGCGCGCATGGGAGCCGTGCAAAAGCCGGGTCCCGCGGTGGACGACCCGAGGTTCGGGGCCGCGTGGCCGGCACGTCCCGCCGGTCGGCCGTCATCTGCCTGGCGAGAGCAAGCCCTCCAGAGGCCGTGGCAGGAGATGCACCCGCTCAGCTGGGAACGGCCGCCGGACACGACAGCTCACGTGTAGACGATCGGGCAGCCCCGGCGCAGGGAGTGCTGGGCGGCGCGGAGATACACCGCCACGTAGAACGCCGTGTCCAGGTCGGCGGCCCACGGTCCGGGTCTGGCGGCTGCCACCCGCTCCGCGTCGCCTTCGAGGAACCACAGGGTGAGGTCCAGGTTGTCGCAGGCTTCCGGTATCTCGTCCAGGGGCAGTCGCACCGCCTCGGCCAGCCGACGCGTCAGGCCGAGGACCTGGGGGGCTCCGGCGATCACCGTGGTGTCCGAGTAGGCGGACTCGATGGGCAGTTCGATCTCCTCATCGAGCGAGACCGGCACCAGCACCGTCCAGTCGAGCAGGGTCTGAGGCTCGGAGGGCGCCAGCTGGGCCTGCGCCAGCTGGACGAAGCCGTGCATGGACGGCACCAGCTTCTCCTCGAACCGCGTCCCCGATCCGCGGACGAGCTCCGCGGCCTCGGGCACGGACTCGTACGGCGGCAGCCCCCGGCGGCGCAGCTGTTCGTTCAACCCCGTGGAGACGGCCCCCCGGCCCTCCTCCTCGTCCGCGTCGAACCACTCCCGCGCGCCCACACTCACCAGATAGATCCCCATGCCCGGAAACGTACAGCCCCCCACTGACAACGCCGGGGGCTGCCGCCGTACGAGGGTCAGGGGCCGGTCAGCAGGAGCGTCGGCAGGGTGTCCTCCAGGATCCGCTCGCGGGGCAGGGTGAGGCCGAACTGGCGCTGGAGCACCTCCAGACAGGCCCGGTGCACGACCCGGTGCTCCAGGTCGTCGTCGGGGAGTCCGGCGGCCGCCAGCCGCTCCTGGACCGCGGCGACCACCTCGGGATCGCCCTCAGGGCTGCCGTGCCCCCAGGAGCCGTCCAGGTGCAGGTTGAACACGCACATCGCGTTCCCGTCGTGGCGGTAGGCGAAGGTCGGGGGCACCGGCTTGCCGTTCTCCTCCTCGTACTCCAGCTGGAAGACATGCAGCCCACCCCGGTCGACCGGCCGGTCGCCGCTGCCGAACTCGCCCTGCCAGCCGCCGTACTTGATGACGTACGACCACTCGTCGAGCTCGCCGTGCCGCAGGGCGATGCCGTCCAGGACGTCGCCGTGGAGACCCTCCATCAGGTCCTGCACCTGACGGCCGGTCAGTTCACCGATGGCACGGGGTCGGTACGGTCGGTGCGTGGTCTCGGCGATCCGTCGCGCCAGTGACTCGGACGCCAGGTCGGGGGCGATCACCACGCTGTAGCCGCCCCAGGCGATGGACTGCGGTTCGGCGAGCCAGGTTATTCCGTCGGTCATGGCGACCACCCTGCCGCATGGCGCCGAGGGGTGTCCGTGAGTACACCCCCGAAGACGGGTTCTGCCCCCCATGTGCCCGCGCCGCCGTCTCCGTAGCTTCGTGAGCGAGGCACACGGGGTGCCGTACGAAGGGGGACGACGACGATGCGCACCGGCTCACGACGCAGGCACGACCCGGGACCCGCCGCCGAGGCACTGCGGCTGGTCAAGGTCCGCAAGACGTACGGCAACGACGACAGTGCCGTGACCGCCCTGGACGGGATCACGCTGAGCCTCGGCCGGGGCACCTTCACCGCGGTGATGGGCCCTTCGGGGTCGGGCAAGTCCACGCTGCTCCAGTGCGCGGCCGGTCTGGACCGGCCGGACAGCGGGATCGTACGGGTGGACGGCACGGAGTTGACGGGCGGCGGCGAGGCGGAGCTGACGCGGTTCCGGCGCGGCCGGGTGGGCTTCGTGTTCCAGCAGTACAACCTGCTGGAGACGCTGACGGTCGCGCAGAACACCGTGCTGCCGCTGAAACTCGCGGGCCGCCGGATCGACCGGCGCCGGGCCGAGGACGTCCTCGCCTCCGTCGGGCTCGGGGACCGTCTCGGTCACCGCCCCGACCAGCTCTCCGGCGGCCAGCGCCAGCGGGTCGCGATCGCCCGCGCGCTGGTCACCGATCCTCGCGTGATCTTCGCGGACGAGCCCACGGGCGCCCTGGACACCCGCAGCGCGCGGGAGGTGCTGCGGCTGCTGCGGGAGGCGGTGCGGGTGCACGGCAGGACCGTGGTGATGGTGACCCACGACCCGGTCGCCGCCTCGTACGCCGACGCGGTGCTGTTCCTGGCGGACGGCAGGCTCGCGGGCCGGATGGAGGCGCCGACGCCGGACGCGGTCGCCGAGCGGCTCGCGCATCTCGGGGACGAGGCCGAGCGCCGCGCACAGCTGGGCGACGACCTGACGGCGGGGGTGTGAGCGATGTTCATGCTGGCGATGCGGTCGATACGGCAGCGGCCCGGACGGTTCCTCGCGACCCTGCTGGCCGCGTTCCTGGGCGCGGGGATCATCATGACGTTCAACTCGCTGTACGACACGGCGAGTCGGCCCGGCGTCGACGCGGTGAGCTCGCAGACGCTGACGACGTCGGCGAGCGTGGTCGGCGGCTACGGCACCCTCCTGGTGTTCTTCGCCGTGGCCTCGACGATGACGGTCAACGTCCGTCAGCGGGCGGGTGAGTTGGAGCTGCTGCGCAGTTCCGGGGCGACGCCGGGGCAGATCGGTCGGATGGTCGTGGGCGAGGCCGTGGCGGTCGCCCTGCTGGGTGCCGTGGCGGCGATCGGTCCCGCGGTCCTCGGCGGGCGGGCGCTGCTGGACGCCTTCCAGGACAGCGGACAGGTCGCGGAGAGCGTCCAGCCCTCCTTCGGTCCCGTGGCGCTGTTGTCGGGCGTCGACATCACGCTGGTCGCGGCGGCGGGCGCGGCCTTTCTCGCCGTACGGCGGGCCACCCGCGGGGTGCGGCGGCGGGGACGGGCGCGGACGGTCCTCGCGTACGGCGCTCTCGGTCTCGGGGCCCTGTCGGCGACCTCCACCTTCGCGTTCTCGGCGACGGACGAGGCGCTCATGGCGACGCCGGCGTACGGGGCGATCCTGCTGTCCGTCGGGTTCGCGCTGCTGGCGCCCCGGCTGCTGACGGGCGTGCTGGACCGGTTGCCGCTGACCGGTGCGAGCGGCTGGCTGGCCGTGCGGAACCTGCGGCGGCGGGCGGACCACCTCTCCGGGATCCTGATGTCGCTGATCCTCTTCACCGCGGTGTCCGTCGCCACGCTGTACATGCAGGGCGTGGAGAGCGACGCCATGGCGGCCTCGGGCGCGGTCAAGAGCGTGGACGCGAAGAACCTGGAGACGCTGAACCTCACGGTCGTCGGGATCATCGTGGTGTTCGTCTGCGTGATGCTGGTCAACTCGCTGTACGCGGCGACGACTTACCGCGTTCGCGAGTTCGGGCAGCAGCGGCTCGCCGGAGCGACGCCGGGACAGGTGCTGGGCACGGTGGGCACGGAGGCGCTGATCCTCACGGCCTTCGGGCTGTTCTTCGGCACGGTGGCGGCGGTGGCCGGAATCGTCCCCTTCACCGTGGTCCGCGCCGACTCGCTGCTGCCCCACCAGGGCCCGGGCATCTGGCTGGCGGTCGCCGCGGTCGCGGCGACGGCGACGCTGGGCACGACCCTGGCGACGGCCCACAGGGTGCTGCGCGCGCCGGCGGTGGCGGCGGCGGTGGGGAGTGCTGTTTAGAAGGGGCTCCTGGTGAGGCCCGCCCGTCCCGGGTGGCACCCGAGGGGCGGGGGCGCAGGCCCCCGGGGCGGAGTGCGAAGGCCCCCCAGGACGGGCCGCGGGTGGAACCCCGGACGGGCCGCGGGTGGAGCCCCCAGGCGGGTCACGGGTGGATCCCCGGACGGGCCGCGGGTGGCCCTTCGGGCCGTCGCGGGTGGCCCCCCGGACGGGCCGCAGGCGGGACCCCGGACGGACCGCGGGCGGGACCCCGGACGGGTCACGGGTGGAACCCCGGACGGACCGCGGGCGGAGCCCCCGGGCGGGTCACGGGTGGATCCCCGGACGGGCCGCGGGTGGAGCCCCCGGGCCGTCGCGGGTGGCCCCCCGGCGGGAGCCGCGGTCATCGGACCACGTGACAGAAGCGGTGAACAAGCGCTTAGATAGTTGGCGGAAACGAGTTCGCGCCGCTGGAGGCCCCGTGCTGTTCACATCCGTCGACGACGTCTCCGCACGCCTCGCCGAGACCGGCTACCTCGCCTCACCCGCCGTCGCCACCACCGTCTTCCTCGCCGACCGGCTCGGCAAGCCGCTCCTGGTCGAGGGCCCCGCCGGGGTCGGCAAGACGGAGCTGGCCAAGGCGGTGGCCGAGGTCGCGGACGCGCGGCTGGTCCGGCTCCAGTGCTATGAGGGCGTGGACGAGTCCCGCGCGCTGTACGAGTGGAACCACGCGAAACAGCTGCTGCGGATCAGCGCCGGCCGGGACGAGACCTGGGACGAGACGCGCACCGACATCTTCAGCGAGGACTTCCTGCTCTCCCGGCCCCTGCTGACGGCGATCCGCGGCGACGAGCCCAAGGTCCTGCTGATCGACGAGACCGACAAGGCGGACGTGGAGGTCGAGGGGCTCCTGCTGGAGGTGCTCAGCGACTTCCAGGTGACGGTCCCGGAGCTCGGCACGATCACCGCGTCCCGCCGCCCCTTCGTCGTGCTCACCTCCAACGCCAGCCGCGAGCTGTCCGAGGCCCTGCGCCGCCGTTGCCTGTTCCTGCACATCGGGTTCCCCGAGGAGGAGCTGGAGCGGCGGATCGTACGGCTGAAGGTGCCGGGCCTGGACGAGACGCTCGCGAAGTCCGTGGTGCGGGTCGTGGGGGCGCTCAGGGCCATGGACCTGCGCAAGGTGCCGTCGGTCGCCGAGACCATCGACTGGGCGCGCACCCTCCTCGCGCTCGGCGCGGACCACCTCGACGAGACGGTCGTACGGGACAGTCTGGGCGTGCTCCTCAAGCACCAGGACGACATCCTCAAGGCCGGGGCCAAGCTCGACCTGGACGCGGTGTGAGCACCGCCGAGCGGCTCACCTCCCTGGTCGGTGCCCTGCGCGCGCACGGCGTGCGGATCGGGACCGGCGAGACGGTGGACGCGGCCCAGGCGGTCGAGGCGCTCGGGTTCACCGACCGCGAGCGGCTCCGGGAGGGCCTGGCGGCGACCCTGCTGCACGGCACGGCACAACGGCCGGTGTTCGACCCGATTTTCGACCTGTACTTCCCGCGGGGCGTGGGCGCGCCCGACACCGGCCCCGCGGACCGGGAGAACCTGCGCGAGCGTCTCGCGGGGGCCCTGGCCGCGAACGACGAGTCCCTGCTGACCCGCCTCGCGGCGGAGGCCGTCGACGGCTTCGGGGGATACGGCAACTCCCCGCAGTCGGACGGCTGGTCGTCGTACCAGACCCTCGACCGGCTGCGTCCGCAGACCCTCCTCGCTCGCGTCCGGGACGACGTGCGGGGCCGGCAGGGCATGTCCGGGTTCACGGACCGGCTGCTGGAGGACGAGATCCGGCGGCGCATCGAGGCGTTCCGCGCCCTGGTCGCCGCGGAGGCCCGGCGGCGGGTGGCGGAGCGGCGGGACCGGGACGAGATCGCGCGCCGCGCGGTCGCCCCGACCACCGACCGGGTCGACTTCCTGTTCGCCGGGAAGGACCGGCTGGCCGAACTCCGGCGCACGGTCCAGCCGTTGGCCCGCAAGCTCGCCACCCGGCTGGCGGCCCGCCGCCGTCGTGCCGCGCGGGGCAGTATCGATCTACGGCGGACTCTGCGCGGTTCGCTGTCGACGGGCGGGGTGCCGATGAAGCCGGTCCTGCGCAGGCGCCGGCCGGCCCGGCCCGAACTGGTGCTGCTGTGCGATGTGTCGGGCTCGGTGTCGGGGTTCTCGGACTTCACGATGCTGCTGGTGCAGGCGCTGCACGACCAGTTCAGCAAGGTGCGGGTGTTCGCCTTCGTCAACCGGCTCGACGAGGTCACCGGGCTTCTGCGGCACGGCGCGGCCGACCCGGAGGGGCTCGGCGCCCGCATCCGGGCCGAGGCCACGCTCACCGGCTGGCACGGCAGCAGCGACTACGGCGTCGCGCTGGGAGAGTTCGCGTCGCGGTACGGGGACGCACTGAGCCCGCGCACCACGGTGTTCGTCCTCGGCGACGCCCGCACCAACATGAGCGACCCGAACCTGCCCGCCGTGCGCGAGCTCACCGAACGGGCCCGCCGCGTCTACTGGTTGAACCCGGAGGCGCGTCCGCAGTGGGGCACCGGCGACTCGGCCGCCCACGAGTACGCCGAGTTGGTGGAGATGCACGAGTGCCGCAACGTCCGCCAGCTCAGCGCGCTGGTGGGGCGGCTGCTCCCGATCTGACCCACCGGTCCCACGGTCCGCGCGTCGAGACACCGACCGGTTTGTCTACGTCCCCCCGGGTAACCAGATCGGTTTCCGATGTCAGGGCAAGGCCTCTTCCCTACGCTCCGCAGTGACGGAGGGGGTCCCATGAAGGCAGTCGTCCAGGACCGCTACGGCTCGGTGGACACACTGGAGTTGAGGGAGGTCGAGCAGCCGGTGCCGGGGGCCGGCGAGGTGCTGGTGCGGGTGCACGCGGCGTCGGTGAACGCCTACGACTGGCACTACCTGCACGGCGACCCCAAGATCGCCCGGCTGTTCTTCGGGGCGCGCTCACCGAAGGTGCGGATCCGGGGCCGCGACTTCGCGGGCCGCGTGGAGGCGGTCGGCGCCGAGGTCAAGGGCCTGCACCCCGGTGACGAGGTGTACGGCGAGGCGGACGGCACCTTCGCGGAGTTCGTGTGCGCCAAGGACACCGAGACCGCTCTCAAGCCCGCCGGCCTCACTTTCGAGCAGGCGGCCGCGATGCCGCTGGCCGCGAACACCGCGCTCATCGGGCTGCGGGACGTGGCCGGGCTGAGGTCCGGCCAGTCGGTGCTGGTGAACGGCGCCTCGGGCGGGGTGGGCACCTTCGCCGTGCAACTCGCCAAGGCGTACGGCGCCGAGGTGACCGGTGTGTGCGGCGCCCGCAACGTCGAACTCGTCGGATCGCTCGGCGCCGACGACGTGGTCGACTACTCGCGGGAGGACTTCGCCCGCGCCGGCCGCCGCTACGACGTCGTGCTGGATCTGGTGGGCAACCGCTCACTGGCCGACCTGCGGCGCGCCACGACTCCCTCGGGCACCGTCGTCCTCTCCGGCGGAGGCGTGTTCGAGGGCGGCAGTCTCCTCGGCCCGGTGTGGCTCACGGCGCGCGCACGGCTGCTCTCCCCCTTCGTGCGGCAACGCGTGCTCTCGCTCCCGGCGAAGGCCAGCAAGGAGAACCTCGCGGTGCTGCGGGAACTGACCGACGCCGGGAAGATCGCCCCGGCCGTCGAGCGGACGTATCCGCTGAGCGAGGCGGCCGAGGCCATCCGGCATCTTGAGGTGGAGCACGCGCGCGCGAAGATCGTGGTCACGGTGCGGGAGACGGGCGGTCCCTGACGGTCCGGGCAGCGGGCCGGGCAGCGGTCCCAGGCAGCGGTCCGGGACGGAAGGCTCACTTCTCCTTCGCGTAGTCCCTCGCCATTGCGCCCGCGAAGTCGTAGACCACGCACTGCTCGTCGCCGACGACCCAGGCGTCATGTCCGGGCGACACCACGAAGACGTCCCCGGGGCCCACTTCCTGCTCGCCGCCGCCCTCGTCCATCAGGATGTGCATGCGGCCCTGGACCACATAGCCGTTGTGGTGGACCTCGCAGCTCTTCGTCCCGGCGATCGGAGCCACGGACTCCGACCAGCGCCAGCCGGGCTCGAAGGTGCCCACGGCGAAGTCCAGCCCGCTCATGTGGACCGCCTCCAGGTGACCGCGCGGGAAATCGCGGCGCTCGTCCGGCTTGTCGAGCGTCTTCACCTCGATCATGACGGCTCTCCCTTCCGGCCGCGTCGGTACGGCCGGGGCCGGTCTCCGTCTCCCACCCGTCCCGGGCGGCACCGGCGGGGGCCGGTCCCACGCCTCCATGGTCCGCCTGTCAAGCCGGGGCCGCCAATCGGCTGCGCCGGGCTGTGCCGGGTGGGGGTGGCGGGTCGGGTTCGTGGTGGGGTGCGGGTTCGGTGGGGGCGGGCGTTTTGCGCAGTTCCCCGCGCCCCTGAGATGCCTGCGGCGGCCCGCTCGGCTTCGGTGGGGGCTTGTGTAGCGC